>CAJUBR010000020.1:6299-38477 GCA_910584695.1 uncultured Lachnospiraceae bacterium | reverse complement strand
TGGATTGATTATGATGGACAGGATATGAAAGTATACTATGCAAATGGAAATTATGCTACTGCAGTGAAACCAGGGACACCACAGATTACAAAGAGTAAAGCGGATATTGGCATGGATGAATTTAATGGAAAGACTGTATATCTGGGATTTACATCAGCAGTAGGGACCTCGAAAGCGAATCATACAATTCATTCCTTTTCTTTTATGAATACTGTGAAACCTGCGTATCAGTTAAATTATTGGGTAAAACAAAGTGATGGTACATACAAACAGGTTGACAGTTCGGAGATTCATACTGACAAAGCGGTAGGAGATTCTGCGACAGCATCTGATATAGATTCTAATTATAATGGTAGCTATGCATATGATGGAAAGAATTATCAGTATAGTGATACTGCATCACAGCAAACTTCAGTAATACTTGCGGAAGCAGGAAAGCTGTATGAAATGAATGTATATTATGATCCGGTGCCAGATCCTACTTATAAAGTACAGTATTATGTGCAGCAACCGGACGGAACCTACAGATTATATGAAGAGAAAAAAGACTTACCGGGAACAACTGGTGAAACGGTTACGGCACAGATTATTACGATTAACGGATATGTGCACACCACTACATCGGATACAATAGAAACGGCAACGGTAAATGCAGATGGCACTACAGTATTGAAGGTATACTATAATTTGGAGCAGGCAGTACAACCGACGACAGAGCCGACAACACAGCCAACGACAGAACCGGAGGAAGAGGAGTCTGAAGAACCTGACGAGGAAGAAGAGGAAGAAGAAACTCAGACAAAGAAAGCAAATAAACCAAAAACAGGTGATGAAACAAATATTGCATTTTTATTGATTGTAACGGCTACAGCCGGAGCTGTGGGAGGAATCTGTTTATACTTTAGAAAAAAGGAAGATGATTAATATAAAACAGTAAACATATTACAGGAAGGGACACTTTATATGAAAGAAGTGTCCCTTTTAGCACGTAAAGCCATTTTTTACTGATTTTTAATATGCCGCTGCAAACACATCTGTCAGGTTTGTAATTGTACAAAAAAAAGAACAAATTTTATAGCTAATTTTGCGAAAAATCTGTTGAGAAATTATGATAAAAATATATAATGGAATCATAAAATTTATATAAAATGGAGGAAAAAATAATGTATGGTTTTGGTCAGTTAATTGAGATTCTAAAAAAGAGTCCCAAAAAGATTGTGTTGACAGAAGGGACAGATCCCCGGATTTTGGAGGCTTCATCAAGACTTTTGGCGAGTAATTTCCTGCATCCGATTTTAATTGGGAATCCAAAGGAGATTTATGATGCTGCGGAGGAAAGTGGTTTTAATATCCGGGGATCAGAGATTATGAATCCAGCTGATTTTGGTGAGATGGATAAGATGGTGGAGTTGTTTTGTGAGATTAGAAAGAACAAAGGTGTAACACCCAAACAGGCAAAAGAGTTTTGCTTGCAGAATAATTACTTTGGAACTATGCTGGTGAAGATGGGATATGCAGATGCCCTGCTTGGAGGAGCAACCTATTCGACTGCAGATACTGTAAGACCGGCATTACAGTTGATCAAGACAAAACCGGAGAATAATATTGTTTCGTCCTGCTTTATTCTGGTAAGACCGGCTGCAACGGGTGATAATGAAGTACTTGCCATGGGGGACTGTTCTATTAACATTAAGCCGACGGAAGATGAACTGGTAGAGATTGCGGAAGAGACGATTCGCTGTGCCAGAATATTTGGCATTGATCCCAAAGTGGCATTTTTGAGCTATTCTACACGAGGTTCCAGTACGGGGGAAGATGTAGATAAGATGCGCAATGCAGCAAGGAAAACAAAAGAGAGATGTCCGGATGTACCGATTGAAGGAGAAATACAGTTTGATGCAGCAGTTTCTCCGAGGGTTTCTAAGAAGAAGTGCCCGGATTCAGTGGTAGAAGGACATGCCAATACGTTTATTTTTCCGGATATTAATGCAGGGAATATCGGTTATAAAATAGCACAGAGAATGGGAAGTTTTCAGGCATACGGTCCTATTTTACTGGGTCTTAACTCACCGATTAACGATCTTTCAAGAGGCTGTACAGCAGCAGAGGTTTATTCAATGGCGATTATTACGGCAGCATTGGCATAAAAGTTGTACTTGCAATACAAATAGATTCTGTTATAATAGAACATATATTCGAAACATTTGTTTGGGTGATTTGGAAGGTGGTATATATGACTATTATAGAGGATTTATCGATAGAAGAAAAATTAACAATTTTATCGGATTCAGCAAAATATGACGTGGCCTGTACTTCCAGTGGTGTAGACCGCAAAGGAAAGGCGGGGAGTATGGGGAATACGGCAGCGTGTGGAATCTGTCATAGCTTTGCGGCAGACGGACGGTGTATTTCCTTGTTAAAGATTTTATATACCAATGAATGCATTTATGACTGTAAGTACTGTGTGAACAGGAGATCCAATGATACATTACGGACTTCTTTTACACCGGAGGAGATTTGTGAACTGACCATGCAGTTTTATCGTCGTAATTATATTGAAGGTTTGTTTTTAAGTTCCGGTATTCGGAAGAACCCGACACAAACAATGGAGGAGATTTATACTGCGTTATATTTGCTGCGGGAAGTGCATCATTTTAACGGGTATATTCATGTTAAAGCAATACCGGGAGCAGATCCGCAGATCATAGAATGGATTGGATTATTGGCAGATCGTATGAGTACGAACTTAGAACTGCCGACGGCAGCAGGATTGAAAGAACTCGCACCGAATAAAACACGGAAGACAATTTTGATGCCGATGAGGCAGATTCAGCGGGGAATACAGGGTGATTTTGGGAATATCCAAAGAATTGACGGAAGCAGGGAAAGCATTTCAAAAGGGGAACCTGCCAAACCGGAAAAAGAGGAAGAGAATCTGGAAATGATACCTTCCGGATTGCAGCCGTCAGACTTAAGGGAACGGTTGTTATACCAGGATGACGAGGAAATGCTGTCTTCTGTGAAAGAGCATCGGATGGTGGTTTCATCTAAGCCGGAACGAAAGCAGTTTGTTCCGGCAGGACAAAGTACTCAGATGATAATTGGAGCGACACCGGAAAATGATTATCAGATTATGACGGTAGCACAGGCGTTATATCGGCAATATGATCTGAAAAGAGTATTTTATTCGGCATACATCGCCATGAATGACGACAGCAAACTGCCGGCAGTAGGCACAAAACCGCCTTTGCTAAGAGAGCATCGTCTGTATCAGGCAGACTGGCTGCTTCGTTATTATGGATTTGAAGCAGGGGAACTGCTGACGGAGGAACAACCGAATTTTAATGTGTATCTGGACCCGAAGTGCGAGTGGGCACTTCGGCATTTGGAATACTTTCCTGTTGAGATTAATAAAGCAACCTATCAGATGTTACTCCGGGTTCCGGGAATCGGAGTAAAGTCGGCAAGGCGTATTGTTGGTGCAAGAAAAAGTACGGTACTTAATTTTGATGCTTTGAAAAGAATAGGCGTTGTATTAAAGCGGGCACACTATTTTATCACCTGTAATGGAAAGATGATGTATCAGACAAAGATAGATGAGGATTATATTACAAGGAGAATTTTAGAACTGGACAGGAGGAAAAACTGGGAACTGGACTATGATGTAACCTTTAAGCAGTTGTCTTTATTTGATGATTTCTGCGGGCAGCGAGCCAAGTAACCATGCCTGCATGGATATTTGGCGAATGCCGCAAGGGCAAATATCCCCCCCTTGGGTGAACCTGCAAGAAAGAAATCAGGCATGCTTCGTCAGCTTGCTGCGGGGGATTTGACTTCAGGAAAGAAGGAAAGAAGATATGGCAGAGAATCAGGTGATTTATTTATGTGAAGATACACCGGACGGAATCTTTACGGCAATCTATGATGCGTGGGCGGCTCACCTGCCATTGGAACGGCTGTCCATACAGGTAGAGTATTTGCATGAGATGCAGCTTTTTGCCGATTATGTATATGTACAGACGAATCTTGATAAAGCAGTGAAAGTTGCCCGTTCAGTCAACGGCAAAATCGGACGGCAGGCTTATGATATGATTTATAATGCGTCCCTTTCCTATGAGGTGGATAAGATTGATGCGGTTTACCACTTTTTAAAGCTTGGGTTTTGTTATGGAAAAGCAGTGGTAGATATGCATGGGCAGGACGCAGTCTGCAGAGTGTTTGAGTTAAAGAGAAATGTATGGAATGAAGCACATTCTTTTCGTGAGTTTTTGCGTTTTCACGATTCGGATGAAGGGATTCTGATTGCAAGAATCCGTCCGAAGAATCAAGTGCTGCCAATCTTGGCAGATCATTTTTCTGACCGGTTTCCCGAAGAGAATTTTGTGATTTTGGATGAGGCACATACAATGGCGGTATTCCATGAACGGAGAAAACAATGGTATCTGGCTCCTTTAGACAAGGAAGTGCTGGAGGGAATCTGGCACCGGAAGGAATCCGCAGAATATGAGAAGCTGTGGAAGTCGTTTTTTCACTCTATTGCAATTCCGGAAAGGGCAAATTATAAATGCCAGCGTAATATGTGTGCACTTCGCTATCGTGATTATATGATAGAGTTTGGAATGTAATTATAATATATAAAATTAAAATATAGATATTGAAAAAGATCAAGGAAAGGGGTATTTTCGGTGAAGAATACATCTTTGAATAAGTCGGGTAAGCATATCTGCGTGGGTCTGCTGGCACATGTGGATGCAGGTAAAACAACATTATCAGAGAGCCTGTTATATGAAAGCGGAATGATAGAGAAGCCCGGCAGAGTGGATAATCAGGATGCATTTTTGGACACGGAGGAATTAGAACGTGCCAGAGGGATTACTATTTTCTCCAAACAGGCAATTATGCAGTTTGAGGATACGGTGATTACACTTTTGGATACCCCGGGACATGTGGATTTTTCGGCAGAGATGGAACGAACCTTGTGGATAATGGATTATGCAGTACTTGTGGTCAGCGGTGCAGATGGAATTCAGGGACATACCCTTACGCTGTGGCGATTATTGGAACGATACCGGATACCGGTATTTCTTTTTATTAACAAGATGGACCAGCCGGGAACTGACAAAGGGCAATTAATGCAGGATATTCAAAAATATTTTGGTGAAAGCTGTATTGATTTTATGGACTCTGATATACAGGAACTTTGGGAACAGATTGCCGTATGCGACGAAGAACAGTTGGAACGTTATCTGGAAAAGGGCATCATTACGGAGGAAGAGATTTCCCGGTTGATTTTTCAAAGAAAAGTGTTTCCATGCTATTTTGGTTCTGCATTAAAGCTGGAGGGAGTGGCTTTCTTTTTGGCACAACTGCATAAATATATGACAGAAAAAGAATGGGGAAGTTCATTTGGTGCAGGGGTCTTTAAAATAGCAAGGGATGTTCGGGGAAATCGTTTGACTTATATGAAGATAACGGGCGGCAGTCTGAAGGTGAGGGACAGTCTGCATAAAAAGAAAGGATATGGTTTGCCGGATACAGAAAGCAGAGGCAGAATATCTACTGACAATAGTACGGAATGGGAAGAAAAGGTTAATCAGATACGCATTTATTCGGGGGAAAAATATGAGACAACCGAGGAAGTTTTTCCGGGAATGGTATGTGCGGTGACAGGTCTCACAAAAACGTATCCGGGAGAAGGACTTGGCAAAGAGAGGGAGGGGGATTTTCCTATTTTAGAGCCGGTATTAACTTATTCCGTGGAATTTCCTGAGGAAATGGATGCTACAAGAATGCTTCCGCTTTTAAGACAATTAGAGGAAGAGGAACCGGAACTTCAGATTTCATGGTTGGAGGAATCTCAGTCTATACAGGTTAAACTGATGGGAGAAGTACAGATTGAAGTATTAAAGAGGTTGATTAAGGACCGTTTTGGAGTAGAGGTTGATTTTGGAGAGGGGAAAATCGTTTATAAAGAAACCATTGCGGGACCGATAGTAGGAGTAGGTCATTTTGAACCACTGCGTCATTATGCGGAAGTACATTTACTGCTAGAGCCGGGAGAAAAGGGAAGCGGTATGCAGTTTTTAACGGATTGTAGTGAAGATATCCTGGACAAGAACTGGCAGCGTTTGATTTTGACACATTTAGAGGAGCGGGAGCATATAGGAGTATTGACGGGGTCTGCATTGACGGATGTGAGAATTACGGTAGTGAATGGAAGGGCTCATACGAAACATACCGAAGGGGGAGATTTCAGACAGGCGGCATACCGGGCAGTGCGGCAGGGACTGATGCAAGCAGAATCTATTTTACTGGAACCATATTATTCATTTCAACTTGAATTGCCTTCAGAGTTGATTGGAAGGGCGATGACGGATATTGAAAATATGTATGGAAGTTTTGAACAGCCGGTATTAGAAGAGAACAGGGCTGTTCTTAAGGGGTGTGCTCCTGTCGCTGCTATGCAGGGGTATCAGATTACCGTGAGTTCTTACACGAAGGGCAGGGGAAACCTGTTCTGCACTCTGAAAGGATATGGAGTATGCCATAATGCGGAGGAAGTGATAGAGAAAATAAATTATCAGGCAGACAAGGATACACAAAATCCGTCTTCTTCTGTATTTTGTTCTCATGGTGCAGGCTTTATTGTACCGTGGAATCAGGTAAAGGATTATATGCATGTAGAAGGCAGCAGGATGCGGCAGGAAGAAAAGATATCGAAAAAGGTACCTCATAAGGCGGAAACGTTTGATTATTCCATTGATGAGAAACAGATTGAAGAGATTATGAACCGTACCTTTCATGCAAATGAACGGGCATCAAAGCATTTATATAAGAAACGCAGAAAATCCCCTGAAGTAATTTATCGTGGGCAGGCAGGAGTGGGGATGAAAGAAAAATACTTAATCGTAGACGGTTATAATATTGTTCATGCATGGGATGAACTGAAATGCCTGATAGAGGATAATTTAGAGGGAGCAAGGATGAAACTCATGGATATTCTTTCTAATTATCAGGCATTTACAAAATATGAAACCATTGTTGTGTTTGATGCATATAAGGTGAAGGGAAATGTCGGAGAGATGTTTGATTACCACAATATTCATGTAGTGTATACAAAGGAGGCGGAGACTGCAGATTCCTATATTGAAAGACTGACACACAGGATATCGAGAGATTATCAGATCGTTGTGGCTACTTCGGATGGTTTAGTACAGTTAATTACCAGAGGGCAGAACTGTATGGTTATGTCGGCAGGAGAATTAAAAGAAGAAGTGGAAAGCATAAATGAAAGTATAAGAGAGTATCTGGCAGATGAAAAATCGTAGCGAAGGCAACAGTTCAGCCCAGGACTTTGCATTTGCTGCAAAGTTCGTAAGAATGTGTATATTCCGTAACTATGAAGCCGAAGGCTGAATAGTTACCAATGGAAAATAGTTATGATTTTGTCAATCTTGACAAAAAAATAGATAAATAGTAAAATATTTAGCAAATATTGTACAAAATGATAAAAAGAACAATTAATGCGGATGACATAAAATAAGGAGTGAGAATATGAGGGAGATAGAGCACGATAAAGATAAAAAACATACGGAATATGAACAGAAAAAACGTGCAGCACGTGAAAAAAAAGCGGAAGAGAAGCGTATAGAACGTAAGAAACGTGCAGAGAAAAAAAGTAAAAAACAGGCGGAAGAGAAACAATCTATAAAAAAAGAAGGCAATGCAGAAGAAAACAAGAGCCTGAAACATGAAAAGCATAAAAAAATAAAGAAGGATGCAAAAAATGGAAACCACATAACAAGGATGAATTCCATTAAAACAAGAATTGGTGTCATGACAGTTTTGATGGTTGTACTTACCGGTGTGCTTATGATTGGTGTATATGCACCAAATGCGAAAAAGCAGATTTCGAGCATGTCGCAGCATTATCTACAGGATTTATCTGTAGCTTATGGAAGGATGCTGGATTACCGTATCAGTGATGTTGGTCCCCGGAAGACACTGTCAGAAGAAAGCCTTGAGGTACGGTTGGATGATGTTGGGATGAAAGGGATTGAATCAAGCTATGTTTATGTGCTTTCAACAGAAGGAACCATATTATATCATCCGGACAAAGAAAAAGTAGGACAGGAGATTGAAGTAGAGGCGATCAAGAATATTGTCGATAAAATTCAGGCACACGAGGAGATTGAAAACGGAATCGTGGAGTATCAGTATGGAGATGCAAATAAATATGCAGCATTTTATATAGACGATTTGGTTAATTATATTCTGGTAGTTGCAACCGATGAAGAGGAACTGTTCCAGCCGATTCAAAAACTGAATGTATTTGGCTGGATTAGTCTGGGAATTGTGGTGATACTTTGCGGAACGATAAGTCTTATAATTTCAACTATTATTGTGCGGCCGATTAACTTGATAACGGAGTTGACAGCACGGGTATCGGATATGGACTTTACAGCAGATGTCAGACAACAGTCTTTGGAAAAGAGAAAAGATGAGACAGGAAAGATGAGTCAGGCACTTACGATTCTCAGGCAGGAGCTAGGTAATGTGGTGTCCCAGATTAAGAAACAAAGTGATTTACTGACAGAATCTGCGGAGAGTCTGAATGTGGGAGCAAATGAGACTGCACTTACAATGGGACAGGTGGAAAATGCAGTAAATGACATTGCCAAGGGAGCTTCTTCTCAGGCAGAAGAAACACAAAGAGCAACAGAGAATGTTGAAATCATGGGAGACATGGTGAAGGAAACAAATGCAGAGGTTGAAAAAATAATGCAGTATGCCAAGACGATGCAGTCGTCTAGTGATCATGCCCAGACCATTTTAAGCAGACTAGGTGAAATTAATACAAAGGCAGAAGAATATATTGAAATGATTGCCAGACAGACAAGAATGACAAATGAGTCAACTGTGAAGATTGGTGAGGCTAGCCGGATGATTGCAGATATTGCAACTGAGACGAATCTGCTATCACTGAATGCATCGATTGAAGCTGCGAGAGCCGGTGAGCAGGGACGTGGATTTGCGGTTGTTGCATTGGAGATTCAAAAACTGGCGGATCAGTCAAATGCATCGGCAGAGGAGATTGGAAGTATTATTGAGACGTTAAGGCATGATTCGGAAGAAGCAGTCCAGATAATGGAACAGGTGCGGGAAATTATCAGAGAACAGAGCAGCCAGATGAGAATGACAGATGAAGCGTTTAATGAAATTCAGGAGGGAGTACAGGAATCGGTATCCGGTATGAGCCAGATTTCTACCAAGACAAAGCGGCTGGATGAGGCAAGGGTGAATGTAGTGGATGTTGTGCATAATTTAACGGTTATTGCGGAGGAAAATGCAGCCGGTGCACAGCAGACATCTGCATCAGTTGCAGAGGTTACTTCTGTTGTGGCAGATATTTCTGAAAAATCGAATCATTTAAGAAGGATTGCTGAGGAATTGGACGAAGGAATTAATATATTTAAACTATAACACTTAAAAAGATGCATAAATATAATGGATTAGTAATTTTGTTACCATATGTTTGTGCATCTTTTTATGGGTATGATCATCACCCTTTTATAGCCTGATATAGTTTCGCAATGGGAAGACCGACTACATTATTGTAATCTCCTTTGATTTCTTTAATGTGAACAGCAAAAGGTCCTTGTATGCCATAAGCACCGGCTTTATCAAGGCAGTCACCGGTTGCAATATAGTCCCGTAATTCATAATCATGAATTGGATAAAAAGTGACATCGGTTCGCTCATTCAAAAGATAGGTTCGTTTTTCGGCATTCGTTCGTAAAATAATGGCAATCCCCGTAAAAACCTGATGTGTCCGGTCAGAAAGCATTTTCAGCATATCAAATGCCTCCTGTTTGTCTTTTGGTTTCCCCAGTACTTCGCCGTCATAAGATACTAAGGTATCCGCACCGAGTACCATATAATCGTGGTCAGCATATTCTTTTTTTAGACGCAGGTAGACCTCATTTGCTTTCTGAAAGGCAAGGTCTTCTACAATTTTGACCGGGGTAGTTTCTGTTGTTGATTCTTTCGTTTCGGAAGGCACAACAGTAAAGGTAAACCCCGCTTGTTTTAGAAGTTCCGCTCTGCGGGGGGAAGCAGATGCTAAAATGATGGGAATCTCTGTTTTTATCATAAAAATGCCTCCTTTTTCTTTTCTTTTATTTTAGCCGATTAAAATAAGATTTGCAAGGATTGGATAAGAATGATACAATCAAACAATACATAAAATGTTGATATCTATAATGGAGGTACTAGGAGAGTAATATGGGAAAGAAAGTAATTCTGTTTTCTATTGTTTTTGTTTTGGCAGGTTTAGCAGTGTATGCCTATGAAGGTGTTCCGGCAGTGCAGGAAAAAATAACCTCTGTAATGGAAGAGGATTTTAAACAGGAAAATATTTACTCGGATTTGCTAAGTGTTTCAGAGCGGTTAGACCAGGAGATTTTAAAGGGAGCAGAATCATTTATTATTTATCTAAAGGATATGGATGTAGATGAAATTAATCAGATTAATGCTTCGCTAGACGGAATATTTGGAAGCGGCGAAACCTATCAGCAGATTGGAACGGTAGGCAATACCTACAAGAAAGTAGAAATTACCATAAAGAGGACAACAAATTATTATGCATATTATGCATACATGAATCAGATGCAGATCCCGGAATCTGAACCAAAAGCAAAAAAGCTTTATGAAGTCATCAGACAGATTCTTAATTCTCAGATTTCTCCATCAATGAGTGAGTATGAGAAAGAACTGGCACTTCATGATTATCTTGTGACACACTGCCATTATAGTAAAGTCACATTACAGTCTGGGGAGAATGATATCTACCGTGCATATGGAGCTTTGGTGAACGGTGATGCAGTCTGTAACGGATATGCGGAAGCCTTACAGCTGTTATTTATGTGTGCAGGAATAAAATCCCGGTTTGTCACAGGGACGGCAGATGGAATTGATCATGCATGGAATTTGGTGGAATTAGATGGAAAATGGTATCATGTTGATGCAACATGGGATGATCCGTTGCCAGACCAAGGTGGAAACACGTTACATCCGTATTTTAACGTAACGGATGAGATTATGGCACAAAACCATGTGTGGAACCGAGATGACTATCCTGTTGCAGATGACATGGATTATAATTATTATGTAAAAAGCAAAACATATTTTAAAAGTTTTGATGATTATAAGATACAGGCATATAACGCAATAGTAAAGAACGGAGTGGAACGTTATGAGGCAGTCATTGAAAACTATACAGAAAAAGAAGAAGATATACAGTTTATCTTTCAGGATAATTCCCAATATAATAGTGTGAAATGGCAGACTTTTGGAGAGGGAGCTTATCATATTCTGGTGCTGGATGTACAGTGATGAGAAAGGGGAAGGGTGGAAGAAAAATAAAGGAAAGGAATAACTTATATTAGATAGGTTTGGTGCAAGTTATGACAAAACAAGAATTTTTGGAAGAACTAAAACAGGCATTGTCAGGAGAGGTTTCGGCAGAAGCCATGATGGATTCTTACCGATATTATGCATCTTATATTGAAGAGGAGATTCAGAATGGAAAAACGGAAGAACAGGTGTTGAAGGAGCTTGGAAAGCCTTCCCTGATCGCAAGGTCCATTATTGCAGCACAATCAGGGGAACGCATTGTAGATGTAGAATATACAGAAGACGGAAGAACGCGGCGTGTATCCAGACGAAGTAACGCAAAACAGAATAAAGATGAAAGACAGGATAAAAGGCATTTTGAATTTAGTATGCATTCATGGTATGCAAAAATTTTATATGTTGTCATTTTTATTCTTTTTGTTGTATTGGTATGCTGTATTCTGAAAGGTTTGTTTTGGATTTTGGTAACTTTGGGAATTCCGATTTTGATTATACTTGGGATTATTTATCTGGTAATGTATTTTACCCGGTAAAAAAAATGAAAAAAAGGGTTGACAAATGAATCTGTTTTTAATATACTATCACTTGTGTCAAGTGCACAATGGAATCTTAGCTCAGCTGGGAGAGCATCTGCCTTACAAGCAGAGGGTCACAGGTTCGAGCCCTGTAGGTTCCATTTATGGCGGAATAGCTCAGTTGGCTAGAGCATACGGTTCATACCCGTAGTGTCGAGAGTTCAAATCTCCCTTCCGCTACTGATGAGCAATGAGTCAAGCGGATATGTTCGCATGTCCATTTGAAGCCCCGTAGTTTGTTGCGGGGTTATTGACTAAAAAAGTATCAAAAAGATTTAAAAATAATACTTTTTGATACTTTTTATTCTTTTAAAAATCTTTGGTATGTATAGAGGAATCAAATGTTGGTTTAACAAAGAATCATCTCATATTTCAGTTAAAAATAAACCCATTTGCTGCATATCATCAAAAAATATGTAAAATAACCCAACATTGGTCTTTTTTATTGCTCCCGTTGCTTTCGTTAAGAAAACTGGTTTATGAAAAGCCTTTATAAAGTAATAGATGGAACTACTTTTAATGAGGGTATCAGAGAGCGTATCAAGCAAGGGGGCTTTGATAATGGAATAGACTTTATATCTTAATCATGTTATAATCATTATACAGGGAGGGTCGTATATGGATAATGAACAATTATTACAAGCAATTTCAAATCTGCTGGATGAGAAATTAGACGAGAAACTGGATGAAAAATTAGATGAGAAACTGGATAAAAAATTAGATGAGAAATTAAAGCCTGTCAATAGCAGACTTGATAAGATGGACAGCAGACTTGAAAAAATGGAATCAGATGTATCAGTGTTAAGAATGGGGCAGGTTGATATAAGAAAAGAACTTAAAAAAGTGAAACATAAAGTTTCCGATACGTATGATCTGGCACTTGATGCATGGGGAACGAGTACAGAGAATAGGAATTGGATTGAAGGTGACAAACTAAAAGCATAAGTGCGGCAGGATTAGGTGTAAAGTCGATTGAATGAGGAAGGCTTTATACCTTTTTTATTGTGATGGAATTTTTAAGAAAAAATGAATGACAATGCTGACAATGAATGGTATAGTATTTTATTGGAAATAAATACATACAAATAGAATTATATTTTGTTATAATAGAGTAAAAGCAGATGCGGTTAAGCATGGTGATTAGGAGGTAAGTAAGTTGGACGTTAAAAATTATACACTGTTAAAGGAAGAGTATATTGAGGAAGTGAATGGAACTGCCTATTTGTTAGAGCATGATAAGACAAAGGCACATGTTATGATAATAGGAAATGATGATAAAAATAAAGTGTTTCAGATTGGGTTTCGTACTCCTCCGGCGGATGATACGGGTGTGCCGCATATTATTGAACATTCTGTATTATGCGGTTCAAGAAAATTTCCGGTTAAGGACCCGTTTGTAGAGCTTGCAAAGGGCTCCTTAAATACATTTTTAAATGCAATGACATATCCGGATAAAACAGTATATCCGGTAGCATCCATTAATGATAAGGATTTTCATAATTTAATGGACGTATATCTGGATGCTGTATTTTACCCGAATATTTATACGAATGATAAGATATTAAAGCAGGAGGGCTGGCATTATCATTTGGAAAAAGAAGAAGATGCCATTACCTATAACGGTGTTGTTTATAATGAGATGAAGGGAGTTTATTCTTCGGCAGAACAGCAGTTAATGCAGGTGATTCAGTCTTCCTTGTTGCCGGATACGGTCTATGGATTTGAGTCCGGAGGTGATCCAAAGGCAATTACAGAGCTTACCTACGAAGGATTTTTGAATTTTCATAAAAAATATTATCATCCGTCTAACAGCTATATTTATCTGTATGGTGCAATCGATGTGGAAAAGGAGCTGGCATTTATAGATGAGGAATATCTGAAAGATTTTGATTATCAGCAGGTTGATTCCGAAATTAAAATGCAAAAATCCTTTGATCAGCCGAAGGAAATTACGTTGAATTATGCACTCTCCGATGCAGAGAAGGAAGAGGAAAATACCTATTTAAGCTACAATACTATAATTGGTAATAGCTTGAACAGGACTTTAAACCTTGCATTTATGATTCTTGACTATGCACTGCTTGATGTACCGGGAGCTCCGGTAAAAAAGGCACTGGTAGATGCAGGAATCAGTAATGATGTATTCAGCTCTTATGAAGACAGCATGCTGCAGCCGGTATATTCGATTGTTGCAAAGGGATGTAAAACAGAAGAAAAGGATAGATTTATAAATATTATTGAGAGGACGCTTGCATCGATCATTGAGAACGGTTTTGAGGAGAAAGTGTTAAAAGCATCCTTGAATCATTTTGAATTTAAGTTAAAAGAAGCAAACTATGGACGTTTTCCAAAGGGGCTGATGTATGGTCTCCAGTCATTTAACAGTTGGCTGTATGATGAAAAGGAACCATTTATGTATTTAAAATTCAACAAGGAATTTGAATTTTTAAAAAAACAGATAGGAACGGGCTATTTTACTAATATATTAAAAGAATATGTACTGGGCAATTCACATAAATCAGTTGTTCTGGCAGTTCCGAAGAAGGGATTAAATAAAGAGATCGACCAAAAGACAGCAGAAAAACTAAAGGCTTATAAAGAAAGTCTCACAACAGAAGAAGTGGAAGCTCTGGTAAGGCAGACAAAGGAGTTAAATGATTACCAGTCTGAACCTTCATCCGAAGAAGATATGTTGAAGATTCCGTTACTAGAGTTATCGGATATTGGAAAGGAAGCATATCATATCAAAAATAAGGAATCTGTAGTAGAAGATATTCCGGTCATTGGGCATGATATTTTTACCAACGGAATTGCTTATGTGGATTATCATTTTATGCTGAATAGGGTTCCTCTTGAGCTGTTTCCCTATATATCTTTGCTGACAGCGTTATATAAGGAGGTGGATACAGACAGCCACTCCTACGGAAGTCTTGCAAATGAAATTGATTTGAAAACAGGAGGGATTGGTATTTCTCTTAGTACCTTCGGTGTAAAAAGGGAGTTGGGAGAGTATAGAGTCAGTTTTGGAATCCGAACTAAGGTTCTATATGAAAATCTTTCGGATGCACTTGCTCTGATGGAAGAAATTCTATTTACTTCCCATGTAACGGATAAGAAGCGTATGAAAGAAGTGTTGGCAGAACTTGTATCCCAAATGAAGATGGGTATTCCGGAAAATGGGCATACAGCGATGGCAAACCGGGCGTTATCTTATTTCTCAAAGGGAGCTTATTTGAAGGAAATATTAGAGGGAATTACTTTTTATGAATTTGTAGAGGATTTGTACCGGCATTTTGAAGAACGTTATGAAGAAGTCTGTGATAAGTTGAAAAAGGCACTTCATGCAATGGCTAAGACAGGGAACCTTATTATTTCTTATACCGGTCAAGAGGATATTTCAGAATGTCTCGGGAATGCATTGGTATCCTTGAAGAGACGTATGAATAATGACTCGTCAGATGAGACGGAACAAAATTTTGATTTGAAGATAAAAAATGAAGGCTTTAAAACTGCAAGCAAGGTGCAGTATGCCGCTGCCGCCGGCAACTTTTTAGAAAAAGGATACACATATACAGGGGCGCTAAATGTATTGCAGGTGATTTTTTCATATGATTATCTCTGGATTAATGTTCGTGTAAAAGGCGGTGCCTACGGATGCATGTGTAACTTTAACAGGATTGGAGATGCTTTTTTTACATCTTATCGTGATCCAAACCTGAAAAGAACTTACGAGGTATATAAGCAGGCTGCAGATTATGTGGAACATTTTGCTGCATCTGACCGGGATATGTTAAAATATATTATTGGAGCAATTAGCAAGCTGGATGCACCGATGACGCCGTCAGCGGAGGGAGCCTTTAACTTTATCTGTTATCTGTCCGGGATTACGGATAAACAGCTGCAAAAGGACAGGGATGAGGTGCTGTCAGCAGATGTAGAGGAAATTCGAAAATTGGCTCCATATTTGAAGGCGGTTTTTTCGAAGGAATGTATTGCGGCTCTTGGTGATGAAGATATAATACAGGCAGAAGATGCCTTATTTGATGAGATTAAGAATCTGGTATAGGATATCAGACCGGATTGAAATACAGTCACAGATAAAATAATATGCTAAAGTGCAACACTTTTGGGAAAAATCTCCACTGATAGATCAGATACCTGAAAAATATGGAAAGGGCTTAACGGGTTTTATCTGAAAAGGAGGATATGGGATGAAGAGAACAGGAAAAAGAAGCAGAAGAGATTTGCTATTCATGATGCTTTGTGCGTTGTTATGTAACGTTGCAATGGCTTGTGGAAATGCGGGAAAAGAAGAGATGGAAACAGGTTCCGCAGCGGATTACCAAAATGCAGAGACGACTTATGGAATACAGAATCATGCAGAGATGGATATGGAGTCTGTCAAAGATTCGAAAGCCAGCGATATTTCGGATGAAGGGGGAGCAGAAACAAATGTATCAGCCGGTAATGGGGAAAATACAGCAGCATATAATGACAACCAAAAAATAATAAAGGATTATTATTATAATTATGAAACGGAAAGGTTTGATGATGCATATGCGTATTTAAAGAATCAGATTGATAAGTGTCAAGGGTATGTTTCTTCTTCTGACATATCAGGCAGTAATTACCGTACTTTGAGAATGACTGCGAGAATCCCGGCAGATGCATGTGATGGTTTTATAAGTTCCATGGGAAATCTCGGAACGGTGGTAAGCCAGTCGGAGTCGGCTGAGGATGTTACTTTGGAGTATGCAGATACAGAAAGCAGAATTGCTTCATTGAAAACAGAACAGAAAAGGCTGAATGAGCTTCTTGAAAAAGCAGATAATTTAGAGAATATTATCGCACTGGAAGACCGCCTGACTGAGGTGCGATATGAACTGGAAAATTACCAGTCACAGAAAAAACTATATGATTCCCTGATTGCCTACAGTACAGTCAGTATCACGTTAGAAGAAGTAAATTATACAGTAGCGATTGATGACAGTACATTTTTGTCAAGAATCACCACGGGATTGGAGAGTTCTTTTAGGGATATCAAAAATGGATTTATAAATTTTTTAGTAGCATTTATTGTTGCACTTCCGTATCTGGTGGTCTGGGGAGTTGTGCTGGGTATCATAATATGGATGATTCGGAAGATAGTAAAACGTAGAAAGAGAAAAAAGCAGGAACGAATGAATCAGCAAATGGAATATGCTGTTTCAGAAGGAATCAATCAGGATCAGAGAAAGGCTTCTGTTATGGAGAAAGAAATAAATACGAGTATTGTTCAGGAAGAGACTTCCGGTACAAATAAGGAATAGAGAGTGCAAAAGGAGAATATATGAAACAATTTAAATCAGGCTTTGTAACCATTATTGGTAGACCGAATGTGGGAAAATCCACTTTGATGAATCATTTAATCGGGCAGAAAATTGCCATAACGAGCAAAAAGGCACAGACTACGAGAAACCGTATTCAGACCGTTTATACTTCCAAAGAGGGGCAGATTGTATTTTTGGATACGCCGGGAATTAACCGTGCAAGGAATAAGTTAGGAGAATATATGCTTAGCACGGCGGAACATACGCTGAATTAAGTAGATATTATTTTATGGCTGGTAGAACCCACTACTTTTATTGGAGCCGGTGAACGGTATATTATTGAACAGTTGAAAAAAGTACATACCCCGGTCATTCTTGTTATGAATAAAACGGATACGGTGACGGAGGAGGAGATTTTTAAAGCAATTGATACCTATAAAGAGGTCTATGATTTTAAAGAAATTGTTCCGGTGTCGGCATTGAAGGATAAAAATACCGATGAGTTGATGAAAATAATTTTTGCTTATTTACAGGAGGGACCGCAGTATTATGATGCGGATACGATAACGGATCAGCCGGAGCGTGCCATAGTAGCAGAAATGATACGGGAAAAGGCATTACGATGTCTGGATAAAGAGATTCCTCATGGAATTGCTGTGGTGATTGACCGCATGAAGGACAGAGAAGATGGTCGTATTATGGATATTGAGGCTACTATTATTTGCGAGAGGGATTCGCATAAGGGTATTATCATTGGGAAACAGGGAAGTATGTTGAAAAAGATTGGTACGCTGGCAAGGAAGGATATGGAAAATCTATTAGATACCAAGGTCAATTTAAAACTCTGGGTTAAAGTGAAGAAAGACTGGAGGGACAGTGAATACCTGTTAAAAAATTACGGGTATCAAAGTACGGAATAATTAGAGACAGAATGATTTCTGAGAGAGTCTAATACCCCGCCGCTTGCAGCGGGGTTGTTGACTTTATTTAGAGGTATATCCGGATATATAGGATAAGGGGGCGGTAACATATGCGTGATAAGTTAGAACTTACCGGAATAGTGCTTGGCAGCGCACCAGTAGGGGATTATGATAAGCGATTAGTGATTCTTACAAGAGAGCGTGGAAAGATTACTGCCTTTGCAAAAGGAGCAAGAAAACCAAACAGTCCATATCTTGGAATCAGTGAACCGTTTAATTTTGGAACCTTTACTCTGTTAGAGGGCTTTGATGCATATAGGATGATTGGGGGAGAAATCAAAGACTATTTTCTGGAAATAAAAAATGATATTGAAGGGATTTGTTACGGAACTTATTTTTGTGATATACTGGAATATCTTTGCGTAGAGGGAATCGGAGATATTAATATATTAAATCTTTTGTATGTGACATTGAAAGCAATGATAAGAAAAACGGTTTCTCTAAAGCTGATCAGAAGAATTTTTGAATTGAAAATACTTGCGTTTGATGGTGAGGCAATGGCTGCCTTTTCCTGTACAAATTGTGGAAAAGAAAAAGTGGAGGCATTTTATCTGCCTGCAAATGGTTTGACGTGCAGAGAATGTGCAAATCATATGGAGGGAGTATATTTTCTGTCGGAATCAGCTGTCTACACCTTGCAATATATATTAAGTGCACCGGTTGATAAATTATATAATTTCCAACTTTCCGAAAAAGTATTTTACGAGGTTGACAAGGTGATCGACTGGTATTTTAAAAGACACGTTGCCAAAAAATTTAATTCTCTGGAAATTCTTGCGTCTTTGTCTTGAAATATTATGTATTCTCTTGTAAAATGTATGAGTTGAATAAAAGAGATTCTTGAAAAAATTGATTTGAGGTGTTGACGATGAAAAAGATGAATTTCATGATTATAGCAGTAATAATGATGTGTGTACTTTCGGGCTGTGCAAATTATGCAAACAAATACGATAAAAATACAATCATTATAAAGAAGAATAATTCTATCGTTGAGGTTGCGGTTGAAAACTTTAAAGATTCTTCTGTAAAAGAAGAAGAACTGATTTCTTATATTGAGGATCAGATAAAGTCTTATAATGATGAAAATGGAAAGGGTAAGGTTACAAAGAAGTCCATTAATACAGAGGATATGAGTAAGGTTAAATTAGTCCTTGCATATAAAAATATCGAGAGCTTTAATAGTTTTAACCTACAGGAGTGCAGGCTGGATGCTCTTTCTAATATAAAGAAGTCAGAATTAAAGGGTTCCTATACCTCTGCAGAGGGAAAGAAAGTGGAATATGAAGATTTAAAAGACGTTGATAAGGCAAACGTTTTTATTGTATCAGAGGCTGCGGATATTGTTGTAAGCGGGGATGTGCTTTATTATAGTGAAGAGGCTTCCCTCAAGGATGGTATTGTGACAACAACCGGAAAAGATAATGTAGTTATCATTTTTAAGTAAAATACCCCGCAGTCAGGCTGCAAGGTATTCGACTTTGCAGCATTTGCCCAATACCGTGCAAATATGGTCGCTTGGCTTATTGCCTGCGGGAATAAAAATATATGAAAAGGCAGGATTTTAATATGGAAAAGACAATGGATAAAATTGTAGCACTAGCTAAGGCAAGAGGGTTTGTGTATCCGGGGTCCGAAATTTATGGCGGACTTGCAAATACATGGGATTACGGAAACCTTGGTGTTGAGCTTAAGAATAATGTAAAAAAGGCGTGGTGGAAGAAATTTATTCAGGAAAACCCATATAATGTAGGAGTGGATTGTGCAATCTTGATGAATCCGCAGACATGGGTAGCTTCCGGGCATCTGGGCAGTTTTTCGGATCCTTTGATGGATTGCAAAGAGTGTCATGAAAGATTCCGTGCAGATAAGATAATTGAAGACTATATGGCAGACAAGGGGATTACGATAGAAGGCTCTGTTGATGCATGGTCCCATGAAAAAATGGCAGAATATATTGAAGAAAATGATATCTGTTGCCCAACTTGCGGTAAGAAAAATTTTACGGATATCCGTGAGTTTAATCTCATGTTTAAAACATTTCAGGGTGTAACGGAAGATGCAAAGAATACGATTTATTTAAGACCGGAAACGGCACAGGGAATTTTTGTTAACTTTAAGAACGTACAAAGAACATCACGGAAAAAGATTCCGTTTGGCATTGGACAGATTGGTAAATCCTTTCGCAATGAGATTACTCCCGGTAATTTTACATTCCGTACAAGGGAGTTTGAGCAGATGGAGTTAGAGTTTTTCTGTGAGCCGGATACAGATCTTGAATGGTTTGCATATTGGAAACAGTTTTGTATTGACTGGCTGAAAGATTTAGGGATGAATCAGGAAGAAACCAGATACAGAGATCACGATAAAGAGGAGTTATCGTTCTATAGTAAAGCGACAACGGATATTGAATATTTGTTCCCGTTTGGATGGGGAGAACTATGGGGGATTGCAGACCGTACAGATTATGATCTGACACAGCACCAGAATGTTTCCGGTGAGCCGATGGAATATTTTGATGACGAGAAGAAAATAAAATATATTCCATATGTAATAGAGCCTTCTCTTGGTGCAGACCGCGTGACACTGGCATTTTTATGTTCTGCGTATGATGAGGAGGAACTGGAAGGTGGAGACATCAGAACTGTTCTTCATTTTCATCCGGCACTGGCTCCGGTGAAGATTGGTATTCTTCCTTTGTCAAAGAAGTTAAATGAAGGTGCGGAGAAAATATTTATGGAACTGTCTAAGATATATAATTGTGAGTTTGATGACAGAGGCAATATCGGTAAACGTTATAGAAGGCAGGATGAGATTGGTACACCGTTTTGTGTAACTTATGATTTTGAATCGGAAGAGGATGGAGCCGTTACCGTTCGTGACCGGGATACGATGGAGCAGGAACGGATTAAGATTACGGAATTAAAAGAATACTTCGAAAAGAAATTCGAATATTAGTAAAAAATGCACAAACCTATAGGCTGGCTTTAAGAAGCCCCTGTGTTTGTGCATTTTTGCTATGCCTAAAAAGCTTATATTTTAGTGTGATATGAATTCTCGTTTCAGTGAGAATCATTATTTGAGTGATTCTAGTTCCTTAATAACATGTGTCAGTTCTTTAAGAGATTGTTTGATGGATTTGTTGATTTCTCCGGAATTAACAGCAAGCTTGCCGACTTCTGCAGCAACAACTGCAAATCCCCGGCCAAATTCACCGGCACGTGCAGCTTCAATAGAAGCATTAAGGGATAAGATGTTTTGCTTACTTTCAATCTTGTCAAGCTGAAGTGATTTGCCGTTGATTTCCTGAATCAGGCTGGCAGCATGTTCAATGTCAGAATCCAGTTTGTTTATTTTATCGGTGTCGCTTGTATTTTGGTAATTTGCATTGACCATCATATCAACGATATCGATTAAGAGTTTGGCAGCAGCTTTGATGGAAGCCTCTGTACGGATCGGTACTTTGTGAAGTGCTTCGATATATTCATCAGGATCAATGCCCAGTTCGGATGCGGTTTCCCTGAATTTGTCTTCATCCGGTTGGGATGGAAGAACCTGACCACCGATAATAGAACCAACTTTAACTTCGTCTACTATAATGTCATGATGAAAATCCATTAATCCGGCATGGCAGTAATAGGTATCGGTACATTCTGCATCACACTTAGTACAGCGTTTTAGTCCTTCTTCGGAACCCCGTGTATATTTGATGCAAAAATCATTAAAATTAATTGGCCGGGTGATATATTTACCTTCTGCATCGGCTGCGATACATGCAAGACCTGTAGCATCGGACCAGTCCTGCATAATATTTTCCAGTTCATCTACATTTAAAAAATCTCTAATGTTCATAATACTTATTCATCCTCCTTGATCAAAATCTGAATTGTGAAATGTTCACATATAATAAAAACATTATACAAAAAATATGTAGAGAATGCAATAAAAGTATCGAAATATTATAAAATAAATATATTAAAATATAGAAGATATAAAATTATTTCTGCTTTTTTGTTAATTTCCGCAAGCAACAAGCCAAGTGGCTGCTTGCAGACCCTCATGGCTTGATATGTTACAATTTTGGAAAAATTTAAGAAAAAATAATATTTTTAGGTTGACATAAAGGAAAACCTTTGTTATTATAAGCATGTTAGCAAGTCTGTAACAATTTTGTAACATTTAAACACAAGATCAAAAAAAGAGGTATATTATGAAGAAAAATATAGCCAGAGGTTCTATATTGGCAGTGGCAGTTATGTCACTTATGTTGGGTGGAACTTCTTATAAGACAAGTGTAAAGGATCAGGTTAGCGAAACACCGGCTATTATTAGCAAAGCAATTGAGAATCGTACAGCAGATACAAAGGACATTGCAAAAGGGACTGCTGTGAAAGAGGTTGCACAAGCAGAAGTGCCGACTACAGAAGCTACTACAGAGGTTGCAGCACCGGTTGAAGAAAAAGCAGAGGTTGAGACCCCGAAGGTAGAAGAGAAGGCAGCGAAGATTGAAAGCGGTCAAGTGGTAGCCAATATTGACAGTTATCTGAATATCCGATCAGAAGCATCAGAGGAATCGGAGGTTATTGGTAAGTTCTATACAGGAAATGTAGGTACAATCGTAGAAAAAGGGGAACAATGGTCGTTAGTGTCTTCTGGTAACGCATATGGATATGTTAATAATGATTATTTATTGTTTGGTGATGCTGCAGAAGAATACATAGAGAATAATTGTGATCGGGTTGCCAGAGTTACAGCAGAGACTTTGAATGTACGTGCAGAGGATTCTACGGATAGTGATGTAGTTACACTTTCTGATGAAGGTGATGCGTTTACTGTTTTGGAGCAGGAAGGTGACTGGGTTAAGGTTGCTGCCTCAGCAGATTCGGTTGGATATGTGGCAAAAGACTATGTCTATGTAGATTATGTATATGAGACTGCTGTTACAATTGAAGAAGAACAACAGGCAGAGGCAGAAGCAGAGGCAGAGGCGGCTGCAGAAGCGGAACAACAGGAGCAGACAGAAACAGATAATCAGGAAGAGACACCTGCAACGGAAGCTCCGGCAGAAACTCCTCAAACGACAGAAGCAGCAACAGAGGCTCCTCAGACAACAGAAGCTCCACAAAAGAAACAGGAAAAGAAAGAAAAGGAGACGGTAGATTCAACTGATGTGGTTGTATCAGATGAAGATTCGTCTACAGAGACTGTAAAACAGGAGTCAACCAGTACATCAGGACAAGCAATTGCGGATTATGCAGTTCAGTTTGTTGGAAATCCTTATGTATATGGCGGTACAAGCTTAACAAAGGGTGCGGATTGTTCCGGATTTGTACAATCTGTTTATAAACATTTTGGATATTCCCTGCCAAGGGTTGCTGCCGATCAGGCAGGTGCAGGAACCAAGGTAAGCACAAGTAAGTTACAGCCAGGTGATTTGTTATTCTATCATGGATTTGGTCATGTTGCCATTTATATAGGTGGTGGACAAGTAGTACATGCAAGTAATGAGACGACAGGTATTAAGATTTCTGCTTATGATTACTCACCGATTGATAAGGCTGTACGTATTGTAAAATAAATATCAAAGAATATGAGGCTATTGGATATTAGATTCAATAGCCTTTTTGTTTTATATAGATTTCTTTAAAGAGACTCCCGGATTTAGAAAAAATGGATAAAAATGTATAAAAAAAAGAAAAAAAGCTTTTATATTTTATATAAATTATGCTATAATAATTTACAGACTGTGGACGGGTTATAGAATTTGTCCTGGTACATTAACAAACATTTAGGAGGTACGAAACAAATGGCAAACAAATGGGTTTACAAGTTCAACGAAGGTAACGCATCAATGAGAAACCTTCTTGGCGGTAAAGGATGTAACTTAGCCGAAATGACAGGCTTAGGCATGCCGATCCCACAGGGATTTACAGTAACAACAGAGGCTTGTACAGATTATTACAATCAGGGCAAGCAGATTTCTAAAGAGATTGAGGAGCAGATTTTTGAGGCATTAACATGGTTAGAGGGAGTTAACGGTAAGAAATTTGGTGATACAGAAGATCCGTTATTAGTGTCTGTTCGTTCTGGTGCTCGTGCATCTATGCCAGGTATGATGGATACCATTCTTAATTTAGGTCTTAATGATGTTGCTGTGGAAGGTTTCGCAAAGAAGACTGGAAATCCTAGATTCGCATATGATTCATACAGAAGATTTATTCAGATGTATTCTGATGTAGTTATGGAAGTTCCAAAGTCATTCTTCGAAAAGAAGATTGATGAGATGAAAGAAGCAAAAGGTGTTAAGTTTGATACGGATTTAACTGCGGATGATTTAAAAGACCTGGCGAATCAGTTTAAAGCAATTTACAAAGAAGCTATGAATGGGGAAGATTTCCCACAGGATCCGAAAGATCAGTTAATGGGAGCTGTTAAGGCTGTATTCCGTTCATGGGATAATCCACGTGCTATTGTTTATAGACGTATGAATGATATTCCGGGTGACTGGGGAACTGCGGTTAACGTACAGACAATGGTATTTGGTAACAAAGGTGAAACATCAGGTACTGGTGTTGCATTTACACGTAATCCATCTACTGGTGAGAAAGGTATTTTTGGTGAATATCTTATTAATGCACAGGGTGAGGACGTTGTTGCCGGTGTTCGTACACCACAGCCAATTTCCCAGTTAGAGAAGGATTTACCGGAATGTTATGCACAGTTTATGGAATTGGCTCAGAACTTAGAGAATCACTTCCATGATATGCAGGATATGGAGTTTACGATTGAGGAAGGTAAGTTGTTCTTCTTACAGACCCGTAACGGTAAGAGAACAGCTCCGGCAGCAATCAAGATTGCCTGCGATTTAGTTGACGAAGGCCAGATTACAGAGGAAGAAGCAGTATGCCGTATTGAAGCGAAGTCTCTTGATCAGTTGCTTCATCCGACATTTGATACAGATGCATTGAAGGCTGGCGAGGTAATCGGTTCTGCACTTCCGGCTTCTCCTGGTGCTGCTGCAGGTAAGGTGTACTTTACTGCAGATGATGCAAAAGAAGCTGGTACCGGTGGACGTGGTGAGAGATGTATCTTAGTTCGTCTTGAGACTTCTCCGGAAGATATTGAAGGTATGCATGCTTCACAGGGTATCTTAACAGTTCGTGGTGGTATGACATCCCATGCAGCCGTAGTTGCCCGTGGTATGGGTACATGCTGTGTATCCGGCTGTGGTGATATTAAGATCAACGAAGAAGAGAAATATTTTGAGTTAGGCGGATATACATTCCATGAAGGAGATTACATTTCTCTTGATGGTACAACAGGTAAGATTTACAAGGGTGATATCAAGACAGTAGAACCATCTATCGGTGGTGATTTTGGTCGTGTTATGGCTTGGGCAGATAAGTACAGAAAGTTAATTGTTCGTACGAATGCGGATACTCCTGCAGATACAGCTAAGGCTGTTGAGTTAGGTGCTGAAGGTATCGGTCTTTGCCGTACAGAGCATATGTTCTTTGGTGAGGACAGAATTCCGAAATTCCGCCGTATGATTCTTTCTGATACAGTAGAGCAGAGAGAAGAAGCATTAAAAGCAATTGGAGAATTCCAGAAGGCAGATTTCAAGGCTATGTATGAGACTTTGGAAGGAAAGCCAATGAATGTTCGTTATTTAGACCCACCTCTTCATGAGTTTGTTCCTACAGAGGAAGAAGATATCAAGGCATTAGCTGACGATATGGGTCTTACTGTAGATGAGGTTAAGACAAAATGTGATGCACTTCATGAGTTTAACCCAATGATGGGTCATCGTGGATGCCGTCTTGCTGTAACATATCCGGAAATTGCTAAAATGCAGACAAGAGCCGTTATGGAAGCTGCGATTGAGGTTAAGAATGAGAAGGGATATGATATTGTTCCTGAAATCATGATTCCGTTAGTAGGCGAGAAGAAAGAACTTAAGTATGTGAAGGACGTTGTAGTAGAAGTTGCAGAGCAGGTTAAGAAAGAAAAGAATTCTGATATTGAGTATCATATTGGTACTATGATTGAGATTCCTCGTGCTGCTTTGACCGCTGATGCAATTGCTGAAGAGGCTGAGTACTTCTCATTTGGTACGAATGATTTGACACAGATGACTTTCGGATTCTCTCGTGATGATGCTGGTAAGTTCTTAGATTCTTACTATCAGGCAAAGATTTATGAGTCCGATCCGTTTGCACGTCTTGATCAGACAGGTGTTGGTCAGTTAGTACAGATGGCGGCAGAGAAGGGTCGTAAGACTCGTCCGGACATCAAGTTAGGTATCTGTGGTGAGCATGGTGGAGATCCGTCTTCTATCGAGTTCTGCCATAAGGTAGGTCTTAACTATGTATCATGTTCTCCATTCCGTGTACCTATTGCAAGGCTTGCTGCTGCACAGGCTGCAATCAATGACAAGTAGGATATTCTGGAACATAGAATAAAACTTGTGAATGAAATACCCTGTACATCTTAATGTTGTATAGGGTATTTTTGAATTTGTTAAAATGTAGGGAAAAGGGAAGAATGTGCTTGACAGATTATTAAATACGGGTTTATAATACAAAACAATTTAAAAGAAAGGAAGGTGGACAATATGAAACGTTTTCATATACGAAGCATACAAAATCAATTGAATAAGGTATTTTGTTATGATGAACAGAAATCATTTTGTCTGCTTGTTCCATGATATATAGTTTGCACGATTTGGCATGTGTCAAAGCATAATTGAATAGAATATGGTATTGCATATCAGGCATTTTCTGTTGATTCAGAGGATGTCTTTTATTTTGTGGCAATTTGCCAGGGGTCGTGCAAATCAGAAAATGAAACGTTTAGAAACAGAAAGGTCCGATAAAAGGGGGAAAAGAAATGTTAGAGTTACAGGGAAAATATAATACTGCGAAGGTGTATACGGACGTTATCGATCAGGAGTCCATTGCACAGATTATTTTATTATGCAATCAGGAATTTACAAAGGGATTGCAGATTCGAATGATGCCAGATGTACACGCAGGAAGCGGTTGTACGGTTGGAACGACTATGACCATTCATGATAAAATTGTACCTAATTTGGTAGGGGTGGATATTGGATGTGGAATGGAAACCGTCCGCTTAAAGGAAAGAGAGCTTGATTTAGAGAAACTGGATCGGTTGATTTATGAAAAAATTCCGTCAGGATTTGCTATCCGTAATAAAAGTCATCCTTATGCTAAAAAGTTGCAGCTGGAAAAGCTAAGGTGCCTAGAGCATATCGATTTGTTAAGGGCAGAGAAAAGTCTGGGAACCTTAGGGGGAGGGAATCATTTTATTGAAGCAGATAAGGATGAGCAGGGAAATATTTATCTGGTGATTCATTCCGGTTCCCGTCATCTGGGTTTGGAGGTTGCAAAATTTTATCAGAAAGCGGGCTATCATAATTTAAATAAAAGCAGCTATGAGGATACCAGAAATTTGATTGCGGAATTAAAAAAGCAGGGCAGAGAGCGGGAAATTGAGAAGGCAGTGAAAAAATTAAATGCTGTTAAGACGACGAATATCCCGAAAGAGCTTGCCTATGTGGAAGGTAAATTGTTTGAAGACTATGTACATGATATGCAGATGATTCAGGAATTTGCACAGCAAAACCGGAAGGCAATGATGGAGGAATTAGTGCAGGGAATGAAAATCCATGTGGAAGAGGAATTTACGACAATCCATAATTATCTGGATGTGGAACATATGATATTAAGGAAAGGGGCTGTTTCAGCCAAGAAGGATGAAAAATTACTGATTCCGATCAATATGAGGGATGGAAGCTTAATCTGTACCGGAAAAGGAAATCCAGATTGGAATTATTCTGCACCACATGGAGCCGGCAGGCTGATGTCACGTTCTAAGGCAAAGGAAACATTTTCTGTGGAGGAATACAGAAGGGAAATGCAGGGAATTTATTCCACTTCGGTAAATCATTCTACATTAGATGAATGTCCGATGGCATATAAAAATATGAAGGATATTGTCGGGCATATTGGAGATACAGCAGAGGTGGTAAATGTGATTAAGCCTATTTATAATTTTAAAGCGGGCGTGGAGACAGACTGGCAGGGAAACAGAGCGTAGACTATATACCTCGTTGAATGTGGTGGAGTATGGTTTCAATCTGGTATAAGACATCTTTGTAAATAGAAAAATATGAAAAGTGATTTTAATTAAGGGGGCAGAACAGGTTATGGGAAAAATGGTGAAAAGAGGGTATGTTCCAAAGGATCAGGATGAATTTACCGGAGAGCAGCTTAGGCGGCTTCAGGAGGCGGCTAAGGATACACAATATCTGTTAAACCGCGGATATCCGGTGAAAAATGCCACTACATTTATTGGAAATCATTACAAGCTTTCAGAACGACAGCGTCTGGCACTGGCAAGGAGTATATCCTCCCATCAGGACATTGACATACGCAAAGATAAGCAAATATGCAGGGACATGGCGGGAATGTCGGTATATATTGATGGATTTAACACAATTATTTCTTTAGAGGTGGCATTGTCCGGTTCTTTATTGTTACATTGCAGTGACGGAACTGTGAGGGATCTGGCAGGACTTAGGGGGACGTACCATATTATTGATAAGACGGAGCAGGCAATTCGACTGATTCTTTATAGATTGCAGGAGTGGGAAATTGCAGAGGCAGTATTTTATCTGGATGAACCGGTTTCCAATTCCGGGAGACTGAAAATGTTGTTGCTGCAGACAGCACAGGAATATAGGATTCAGGTATCTGTAAAAGTGATTCCTGATGTAGACAGAGTATTGGAAAGTCTGCCCTATGTTATATCAGGGGATGCGATTATATTAAACCGCTGCCTAAGCTGGATTAATCTGGTGTATCCGATTGTAAAGCATCTGCCGGATGTATGGATGATTCGGCTTTTAGATGGAATAAAGAAGGAGCACAACCCGGTTTAGAAATATGACCGAAAGGATTAAAATAAATAGTATGTACTGCCGTTTACGCTGTATATGTGCTATTCGTGCTGAGAGTCTTGAAAAATATGTCTCAAATGCTAGGATGAAAGAATACTTTTAATCTAAGAAAAAGAAGGGAGAAAAAGATGAAAAAAAGTATTCGAAAAATTCTTGTATTTACAGCACTTTTGTTATCTAGTGCCATATGTTATAGGGGAAAGGCAGAGGCAGCAACCAGTGCTAAGCTGGTAAACGGTACTCTGACAATTTCAGGCACAGGAAAGTATGAGGATCAGACATATGAAAAAAGCAATGAGGTTAAGATAATCAGAGTGCAGGAAGGTGTAAATGAACTTGGCAGTTATGTATTTAGCGGGTGTAAAAATCTTACATCAGTATCATTTCCCAATAGCTTAACTAAGATGGGAGCTCATTCTTTTAGTAGCTGTACCTCGTTAGAAAATGTAACTCTTCCATCAGCATTACAGGACATTGGCATGAGTGCATTTGAAAATTGTACATCCATTAAAAAGATTAAGATACCGAAAACGGTAACAGAGGCAGGGGCAGCTTGCTTCGAAGGTTCCGGACTTACGGAGATTACCTTTGAGGAGGGAATGAAAGCGGTACCGGGTCTGATATGTGATGGATGTTCAAAACTGACAAAAATAAACTTTGCAAGTACGATTACTGAGATTGGATATTATTCTTTTCAGGGATGTACTTCATTAGAAAATGTGACACTGCCAAGTAATTTAAAGGCGTTTAGTACTGCTTCTTTTGAAAATTGTACATCCATTAAAAAGATTAAGATACCGAAAACGGTAACAGAGGCAGGGGCAGCTTGCTTCGAAGGTTCCGGACTTACGGAGATTACCTTTGAGGAGGGAATGAAAGCGGTACCGGGTCTGATATGTGATGGATGTTCAAAACTGACAAAAATTAACTTTGCAAGTACGATTACCGCGATTGAATATGGAGCTTTTGAAGGGTGTACCAGCCTTATGGACGTAACCCTTCCTCCTGCATTACAGAGTATTAGCATAAATGCATTTGAAAATTGTACATCCCTAAAATCCATTGTGATTCCGGCAACTGTAACAGAGATTTCTGTATCTGCATTTGATAAAGGAGTTACCCTATATGGTGCTTATAACTCTGCTGCAAGCGAATATGCTTCGGAAAACGGAAATCCCTTTGTTGTAAAATTTAAAGAGGCAAAATATCTGAAAGTGGATGCCATTAAGACACAGAAACATACAGGGAAAGCAGTGACACCAGTTGTAATTGTTAAAGATGGGAATAATAAGTTGGTAGCGAGCAAAAACTATAAGGTAACCTATTCTAACAATATCAAACCTGGTACAGCAACCGTCACAGTTACCGGATGTGATGGGTATTATGTGGGAAGTGTTCAGACAAAGTTTCAGATTGCAGCAAAAAAAGGTAAGATCTACACTGTAGGAAAATTAAAATATAAGGTGACCAATGATTCCACCAATAAAAAGGGAACGGTATCGGTAAAAGGGCTTGCGAAAAATACAGCCTCTGTTTCCATTCCAAAAACGGTTAAGATTGGTTCTTATAGCTACAAAGTAACCGGAATAGAAAAGAAAGCATTTTATAAAAAGAGCAAATTAAAAAAGATAACCGTTTCTTCTACTACTATTAAGAAGATGGGTTCAAAAGCCTTCACCGGCATTCATAAAAAGGCGTCCTTTAAGATTCCGAAATCAAAGAAGAAAGCTTATAAGAAGATGTTATATAAAGCAGGCGTAAAGAAAAATATGAAAATAAAATAGGGAGCAGGTAGCAAACAGGTTATTTAGGAGGAAGGCAAATGAAAGAATTAAAGGAAGCATATGCAGGAAAGGGTTGGAAAAGGAAAATTCTTCTGTCCTATTTGATGACTGCTGCCATCATAATTTCGCTGATTACCCTGCCGGGGATATCTGTAGAGGTAGCCCAAAAAAACAGGAGATTACGCTGAATTATTCGGAGTACACATTGGCGAAAAAGAAAACATTGAAGCTGAAGACGGTCATATCTAAAAAGAAGTTAAAAAAGAAAAAGGTTGTTTGGAAAAGCAGTAAGCCTTCAGTGGCAACCGTCAACGGGAAGGGTGTTGTAAAGGCAAAGAAAAAGGGAACTGCCAGGATTACGGTCAAGGCGAAGGACGGAAGCAGGAGAAAATAGGAGGATGCAAAGATTGAAAACAGGAAAGAGCTGGTGCAGTCTTTTCCTAAGTCTGTGTTTGCTGTGTAGTCTTTTCGTGACTGTGCCGGTGGAGGCAGCAGAGACACAGACCAGCGGGGATTGGAAGTATGTAATATTAGGGGCTGGAACTGTAGAGATTGCAGGTTATACCGGAAAAGGGACAGCGGTAGTGATTCCGAGTGAAATAGATGGAAAGAGTGTGACGAGTATCGGGAATGGTGCATTTAACTACTGTAGAAGCTTGACCAGTATCGATATCCCAAGCAGTGTGACGAGTATCGGGAATTATGCATTTCGGGGCTGTAGCAGCTTGACCAGTATCGATATCCCAAGCAGTGTGACGAAGATCGGGCAATCTGCATTTTATGGCTGTGGCAGCTTAACGAGTATCACAATCCCAAGCAGTGTGACGAATATCGAGAATTATGCATTTTGTGACTGTAGCAGCTTGACCAGTATCGATATCCCAAGTAGTGTGACGAAGATCGGGGATTCTGCATTTAATGGCTGTAGCAGTTTAATGAGTATCACAATCCCAAGCAGTGTGACGAAGATCGGGGATTCTGCATTTAAATACTGTAGCAGCTTAACAAGTATCACAATCCCGAGTAGTGTGACGAGTATCGGGGATAGGGCGTTTGAAGGATGTAGCTCTGATTTAACCATCTATGCAGAATCTGGTTCCTATGCAGAGGGATATGTAAAAGAAAACGGAATGGAAT
>CAJUBR010000020.1:0-6199 GCA_910584695.1 uncultured Lachnospiraceae bacterium | reverse complement strand
AAAACATCTTTTACCTATAACGGAAAGAACCAAAAGCCAGCGATTACCATAAAAGACAGCAAAGGAAACAAACTGCCTGCAGACAGCTATAAGGTTACCTGCCCAGAGGCCAGCAAAAGGGTGGGAAAATACACTGTAACCGTCACCTTACAGGGCAACTACAGTGGCAAAGTGAAGCTGACCTATCAGATCACACCTAAAGCCACCAGTATTTCCAGGGTGGCAGCAAAGAAAAAAGGTTTTATGGTGAAGTGGAAGAAGCAGACCAGACAGACTACAGGCTATCAGCTCCAGTATTCCACCAGCAAAAAATTCAAGGGGGCAAAGACGGTTACCATTAAAAAGAACAAGACCATTTCCAAGAGCATTAAAAAGCTGAGAACAGGCAAGAAATACTATGTGAGAATCCGTACCTACAAGACGGTAAAGATAAAGGGCAAGAATGTAAAGGTCTACTCCGGCTGGTCTAAGGTAAAAAGCGTGAGGACGAAGAAATAGAGGATATAAAGCGGTTACTGATGGAAAGAAGAAAAGTTGGAGCAACGTTGGATGATAAAGCTGCTATATTAGATGTAGATGGAACAGTAGAAGTAATCGGCTATAAAAAATAGCTTAAATGAATAATCCGGAGTATAAGACTGGTTATATACCTGTGCCGAAAGCAAAGAAAAGGCAGATTGACGTTTTGGAGAATAATTGCTATACTGAACATAAATAGTGATCTGTATGTAAGATCCGGATCATAGGCACAAGAAAGGATAAGATTTATGAAAACTGCAATTATTATGGGTTCCACCAGTGATCTTTCAAAAGTGGAACCTGCGGTAGACGTTTTAAAAAAGTATGGCGTGGAGGTAAATGTCAGGTGTCTTTCTGCACACAGGGCACATGAGGGATTGTCTAAGTTTGTAGAAGAGACAAATCATGACGGAACGGAAGTGATTATTACGGCAGCCGGAATGGCAGCCGCTTTGCCGGGGGTTGTGGCATCCCAGACGGTATTGCCTGTTATCGGTGTACCGCTTTCCGGTTCTGTATTGGATGGTATGGATGCTTTGATGTCTGTTGTACAGATGCCACCAGGGATTCCAGTTGCCACGGTTGCGATTAATGGAAGTAAGAATGCAGCATATCTGGCACTTCAGATTATGGCAGTAAAGCATGAGGAGATTAGGAAACAGCTTCTTAGTGAACGCAAGGATATGGAAGAGGCTGCCATGAAAGCAAATGATGAAGTAATTGCTAAATTCCAGTAATAATGAAATTTAGCAGATATCTGATATAAGAAACAGGAGCTATTTTAATCCGGCTGGAATCGGTCTCGTACGATAAGACAGCCGGATTTTTTCCGATGAAAAACGGCTGGCATACAGGAAAATCCCTATGTGCCAGCCTTGCTTTTTAGGGGAAGAATTTATGCTTCTAGTTTTTTTCCGGTAATCATTTCATATCCTTCCAGATATTTATCGATGGTTTTTTGTGCAATATCTGCCGGAAGCTCCCAATCATGTTTTCCTTTATTATCTGTTAACCAGTCACGGGCAAACTGTTTATCAAAGGATGGCTGGCTGTGCCCGGATTCATAGCCCTCTGCCGGCCAGAAACGGGAGCTGTCAGGGGTTAACATTTCATCCCCTAATACAATATTTCCTTCTTCGTCTAAACCAAATTCAAATTTGGTATCGGCAATGATAATGCCTTTTGTTAAAGCATAGTCCGCACATTTTTTGTACAGGGCAATCGTATAATCCCGAAGCTTAGCAGCATATTCCAGTCCTTTTCCCGGAAATTCCCGCTCCAGATGTTCCACACTCTGCTCAAAAGAAATATTCTCATCATGGTCACCGATTTCAGCCTTGGTAGATGGCGTATAAATCGGTTCCGGCAATTTGTCGGATTCTTTTAGACCTTCCGGTAAAGTAATTCCGCATACAGTACCGTTTTTCTGGTAGCTTGCCCAACCGCTTCCTGTAATATAGCCCCGGACAATGCATTCAACAGGGAGCATATGAAGCTTTTTGCACATCATGCTGTTACCGTCAAACTGTGGCTGCCGAAAGAATTCCGGCATATCCTCTACGTCGGCAGAAATCATATGGTTCGGCAGGATATCGGAAGTCATGTCAAACCAGAATTTCGACATTTGTGTCAGTACGGTTCCTTTTTTATGAATTGTATTTTTTAAAATTACATCAAAGCAGCTAATCCGGTCAGTTGCAACCATAATTAAGCTGTCGCCATTATCATAAATCTCACGTACTTTGCCTTCCTTGATTGGTTTCATTTCCTTTACACTCATTTTATGTACCTCACTGTTTGTATTATTCCCGCAGATGATAAGTCAAATGGCTGTACTGCACAGGTGTTTAACGAATATTGCCAAGGGTGAATGCCCATAGTTCTGCTGCGGGGGTTTTCGTCCTTACCTGCTTAGCATAGTAGATTTTTTAACAAAAATCAAGAGTTTTGTATTGAACCATACTCTTTTTATGTTATTATATAAAAAACAGTTTTCAATATATTTTTTTAGGCGGAATAATTTTAGGAGGAAATATATAAAATGATCTGGAAAATATTAGGAATTGAGCAGACGAAAGACGAAGAAATCATAAAAACAGCATACCGCAGTAAATTGCGTGATGTGAACCCGGAAGATGATGAGGAGGGTTTTAAAGAGTTAAGGCGTGCATATGAGGAGGCTTTGGAATATGCAGATTCCGAAGAAGATAGTTTACATAATATAGAAGATGACGAAACCGGTTTGGAGAATGTCAGAAAGAATGAGATTGATTTATGGATAGACCGGGTGGATATCATTTATCGGGATGCCCGGACAAGAAAAGAGGAAGAAAAGTGGGAGCAGCTTTTAAATGATCCGGTTTGTGAGGATTTGGATATGGAACTGGAGGCAGCAGAAAAGCTTTTGGTGTATTTTATGTCCCATTCTTTTATGCCGCAGGCAATCTGGCAAATGGTAGACCGGCGGTTCCGATATATAGAAAACTACGACCAGTTAAAGGAAAAATTTCCTGAAAATTATCTGGATTATATAAAATGGCAGGTGGAGCATTCGAATTTTATTGATTTTGAATTATTTGACGGAAAAACGGATGCACATGTGGATGATTATATTAACACGCTTTATGAAGAAAAAAATGCATTTGATGAAAATGACATGAAGACCGCCAGACGTTTATTAAATGAGTTGTCAGGATATGAGATTACGCATCCCTTTACACAAGTGGAAGAAGCCAGGTTTTTGTTAAAAAAGCAGCAGGAGGAAGATGGAGAATATGCAAAGGAAGCACTTTCCATTATGGAAGAGCTGGATTTTGAGTATTCCGAAAACCCATATATCGAACGCATCTATGCAGAGGCATTAATGGAAAATAATCAGACGGGGAAGGCGAAAGCAATTTTTAATGAATTGCTTGAGGCATCTCCGGATAATTATGGTGCGATGTTAGGACAGGCAAAATGTATCTTCTTAGAGGGGGATGCAGAAGAAGCAAAGGAACAAATTGAGGATATATTAGAAGACAGAGTGCAGGATACAGAAAGCCTTAAATTGCTTGATCTGGTCAATGAGAAGCTGGTAAAGGATTATGAAACTTTGCTGGAACAAAATATGGATCGGGAAACCTGCTTCAAATTAGGCTGGTGCTATTACCAGCAAAAAAAGTTTGAAAAGGGCATTGCCTTGCTGGATCAGTTAGAGCCGGCAGAGGATTACGATTACGTGAATTTAAGGGGAAGGCTGTATCTTGCAAATGAAAATTATGATAAGGCATATCCCCTTACAAAAAAATGGATTGAACTGATTGAAAGCAGTGAAGAGGATGGTTCAAAGGAGATGAAAAAAAGAAAGAACCGTCTTTCCTTGGCACATTTTTCAATCGGTGTCTGCATGTGGGAAACGGAATATCAGAAAAAGAAGGAGATAGGAGGTGATCAGGAATCTGTTTTTGCTGAGGCAGCATCCTATATCAGAAAAGGAATAGAGGAAGAAAACAATATGCTGGTCAAGCTATCTTATATGGAGCAGCTTGCAAGGTTTTATCTGGAAGAGAAAAAATATACGGAATGCGTGGATATTTGTAATGCAATCATTGAAAAAGACAGAGGATTTTTCCCTGCTTACGTTCACAGACAAAGAGCGAATTATGAATTGAAAAATGCAAAAGAGGTAATTGACGATTATTTTGCATGCCAGGAGATTTATCCGGGTTATTCAAAACCATATGTATTAGCTGCTGAGGTCTTTTTTGCATTTGACCAGTATGACGATGTGGAAAATGTTATTCAGGCAGGGAAAGAAGCGGATCTTGACAGTGACGGGCTGGAACTTTACCGCATCCGGTGTCTGCACTATAAACAGTTTTCGAAAGAAAATGTCCAAAAAGCATTGGATGCAATGCTGGCATTGAAAAAGAAAATAAGCGGACGGACAGAGGAGGAAGAAACGGATATTGAAGATTTGGCAGAGGTGGAGAAGGAACTGGCAATTCTTTACTGGGATCTTGACAAGACGGATACGGCTCTTGATGTTATCAATGATTATATTGAAAAGAACCCGGATGCCGTTATCATGTTGAACCTTAAGATGGATGTGATGAATCGTGAAAAAAGATATGATGAAGCACTTGAAATCTGCAGGGAGTTAATAAAATTGGAACCGGATAATCTATATACAAGAACAAAGCTTGGAAACTGTTATGAAAGAATGGAGAATACGGAAAAAGCCATTGAATGCTATCGGATGATTCTTGCACAAGATCAAGATTATGTACCTGCAATCCGGAGATTAATGTATATGTACAGCTATTTGAGTAATCAGGATAACGATATGGAAAAATGCAAACAGGGTATCAAGTATGCAACAAAACTCATTGAAGTGACAGGGTCTGCAGAAGGATATGTGGAGCGGGGGAATTTATATATTGATCTATATGAGCTGGAGCAGGCGGTAGAGGATTGTAAAAAAGCAATCGAGCTGGATTCGGAAGCTTACTATGCATATAATAATTTAGGATGTGCACTGCTGAAGCTTCGGAGAATAGAAGAAGCAATTGAACCGCTGGAACAGGTGATCCGCATGGACCCGGATAAAGATCATATGCCATACTTAAATCTTGCAGAATGTTATGTTTTAAAGAAGGAATACGAAAAGGCCATTCATGCCTATGAAGAAGTGCTGCGGCTGCGCCCGAAAGCATTTGGAATGAAGGAAGAGATTGCTAAGATTTATGTCAAAATAAAGGATTTTAACAAAGCGGTTTTTACTTATCAGGAACTGATCGATATCATGAAAGAGCAAGGAAGTGATCAAAGTCAGGGCAGTTCTGTTTTTGGCAGAAGACGAAAGAAGAATTCGGCAGAAAGCACGAAGATACTGTCTTTTTACTGTGATATTGCAGATGTTTACCGGCAGGCAGGGGATGATAAAAATGCAGAGAAATACTATAAAAAGGTAGTGTCGGAATACTGCAGTCCGTTTGCCGATTATTCTCCTTCTAAGATGGAGGATGTTGCTGAATATTACAGGGATAAAGGAGAATTCGCTGAGGCGGAAAAGATATTGAAAAAAGCATTGAAGAAAGTCAATACAGAGAAATACTCTACGGCACATCTATCTTTTACCTATGCAACAGTTTTATTTGAGATGGGGAGACGGAAAGAAGCTTTCGAACAGGCTGATATATTTTTAAAGGATTTGTTTGAACGGCATGGAGGAGAAGAGAACCTGCTATCAGATAAACGGTATCGTCCTATGTATCTTTATGATATTGCAATTATGAAAATTTGTGCCGGACAGTTTTCAGAGGCAAAACAATATCTGGAACGGATTAGAAAATGTAATCTTTGCGTCACGTGTGAAACCTGTGACTGTTTTGAATACTATTTTGGTATGGGATTATTAGCGGAACTGAACAACCGGAAGGAAGATGCAAAGGAATTTTATGAAAAGGCAATTGAAATTAGGGGGGATTATCCTTGCTGTGAACGTCATTTAAGGAATCTCTAGAGAAAAGATTGTGTTCAAGAAATTTTGTATTTCCTGCTGATTTGTGCTATAGTATGTAATTGTCGGAGAATGAGAAGTTAGTAAAAGAGAAGATAAGGAATTGAGGTTACAATATGATTATTGGAATTGACTTGGGAACAACAAATAGTTTAGTGGCTTATTATACGGAAGATG
>CAJUBR010000019.1 GCA_910584695.1 uncultured Lachnospiraceae bacterium | reverse complement strand
TATTCCCGCGAGCAATGAGTCAAGCGGACATGCTTGCATGTCCATTTGACGAATGCCGCGAGGGTCAAATACTCCGCAGCTCTGTTACGGGGTTATTGACTTGACGACTGCACATCGTGATTCAAGATTATTGTCTGGCACTATACGAGTGCTAATAACCTTGAATGAATGTAGTATAAAATAAAATTGTGAAGTTATACATGATATATTTGTAGAATTTTAATATCTGTATTTAGACATCGGTATACAATGGTATTTTGGCAAAATGCGTATAGAATAAGGATATCCTATATAGTAAATGACTGATTAATTTTTAATGAAAGACTTAGAATTTACACATATCTGTTATGTAAATTTTTGATTCAATTCATTAATGTAGTATTAGAACAAAGAGTTAATGAATTGGATTAAGATAAGGGGAAATGCACATGAACAAAAGAAAGATAATCGGGGCATATGTTCGGGATATACGAAAAGAACACAATTTGACACAGGAGGAGTTGGCTGAGATGGTGAGCTATCAAATGGATTTGAAAAATGGTGGAAATCCACAGACAATCTCCCGTGTGGAAAACGCTACTATTAATTATGGAATTGATACGTTGATTGCAATCGCAGAGGCGTTGGATGTGTCATTAAAAGATTTGATACCAGAGTCTCTTTAATTCCCGCGGGCAATGAGCCAAGTGGCTGCCTGCAGACATTTGGCGATTGCCGTGAGGGTCAACAACCCCGCTGCTTTGCAGCGGGGTTGTTGACTTTCTGATACAGCGTTAATTTCTGATACCTTGGTACAAAGATGATTATATCATCTGCTTTAAATAAAAAAATTCAATTTCAATATTGTGGGTGTGATAAATAATCCCTGCTTTGAGACATGCCTTTTAATGAGTTCCTTTAGAAGCCTTTTTTCCTTTATCCAGGTTGATTGCTGCGTGGCTTTTCTCATTTAGCAGAATATCTCCGGGAAGAAGATAGGCATCGCTTTCCAGATATTTTTTTTCTCTAAGGACTTGAAATCCGGCATCCTCCAAGGCCTTTCGCAGATTTCCTGTAAAACAGGAGGGGCTTATTGCCTGAAGTTTTTTTAGTGCTAACTGATGACCGACGGCTATTATATTTGCTGCTGTTGAGGAAGAACAGTCTGCTTCACAATTTTTTTTAATACTCTCCGGTTTCCAGTTTGCCGCCTTTAACGCCTGATAATAGGTCAACCGCTGACTTTGGTCATAGCCGATATGGTTATTATTTGCAGCACGGGTTGCAATATCTGCAATCATCATACCCACAAGCAGATCGGGATAGCGGATGATACAATCCCATGGACGGTTGTACCATTCTCTGATGCAATATTCTTTTTTTGTTTGATCTCCGGCTTTACCGCCAGAATAGTTACCATTTTCATCTTTTCCACAGTTACTAATCATATTTATATCCTCCTTAATAATTATTCCTCATATGTTTCGGCAAAGCTGCTTCGATATACATTATTATCCAGACACAGATATGTAATTCCGGTGTCATAATGTGAAAATTTAATATCCCCTCCCAACGAAAGCGTAAAAGTATAGTTGTGAATGGTGGTCTGCCATCGTGTTCCGTCTCCTGCAATATACTGCATAATCGTATCTCTGTGACCGTTTTCTCGGTCTCCTGGCTGCCAATGAAAAAAGGCGTTTCCGTTTTCAATAATTTCTGCGAACCAGGGGGTGCCATCCCATGTTTTATACATAAAAAATGATCCCACTGTCTTTACGGATGGATTTCCTACCATTACATTTACAATAACATTCTTTCTTGTCATTTTAATTTCCTCCAGAATAAAATTAGCTGCATTAGGAAAGAAATAACGTTTTCTCCGCTCTTCTTCGCTTTACCAGACCTTCCAGTGTTCTTCCTCCTGCCTTTACCCAGCGCTCAAATTGTTCTGCGGCATCTTCATATTTTTTCTGATTCAGTAATTTAAGAAGCGTGCTGTCCTGCAGACTTCCGATGCCAAGATTGTAGGCGAAGGAGACTAGTGCATCAAACTGTCCCTGTGTCAGGGGAACCTTTACACAGTTATAAACACCGTTTTCGAAACATTTTAAATCTTTTCGCAATAATTCTTCTGCTTTTTTTTCAGTGATTACCATTCCGACTTTCACCGGCTTGTCGTCTACCGTTCCAGTATGTCCATATCCGATGGTGGGAACCTTGGCTGGACATAAATAGGCGTCAAGGCGGAGACCCTCATATTTTTTAATTAGATCAATTCCTTTTTGGCTGATATGTTTTTTACTTTTATTCATAGTGTTCTCCTTTTGGTTGTTATGTTTTTGTTCCATGTAAAATACTATATTTCTGTAGATGTCTTTGTAAAATTGTTATATTAGGTTTTATTCCTGCAAGCAATGAGTCAAGAGGACGTGCTCGCATGTCCATTTGACGAATGCCGCGAGGGTAAAAATACCCCGCAGCTCTGCTGCGTTGGAAGTTTGATGCCCCGTGGCTTGCCGCGAGGTTATTGACTTATAGAAGGATCAGAGGACATATAAGCTTTTGCCTGTTCAAAAATAACCATAGCGTTGACAGTGCCAACGGCTGCTTTTACATTTGCCAGATGTGCACCTAATTCTCCATCCTGCTCAACTGCCGTATACAAATCTGATGTGCAGCCGGTAAGACCTTTGTACTGGGCACTGATGATGATTTGTCCGCATATTTTTTCACAGTCATCAAACTGTTTTCTGATATCTTCAAAATATTGCTGTACGATACGGACAGCTTCGGATAACTGGTTGATAACATACCGCTTTTTTTCTTTGTTTTTTTCCTTCCGATTTGCGGCAGGAGATGAATCTTCCTTGTTGCCGCAAAGTAGATTTGCCTGTAACAAAGAGAGGTTTGGTTGAAATGGCAGGGCATACTGCTGTGCCATTGTCTCTATTTCAGACAACAGCTTTACCGCATATTCTTCAAAATGATAAGAGTCCTGCTCCATTGTCTGCACAAGAGTTGTGATTTCTGCCAGTTTCCTGTCAAATGCCTGCATGACCAAAAATAACTTCATTATTATGTACCCCTTGCTAACTTAGTGAAAGAAAACGTTTTGCATTTCCGTTTTTGTCATCTCCGGTGACAACAAAATCCAGATCCTGCTCCCGGACTTTCATTTTAATTGTCATCATGTTGTCTTTTGACATATATTCAGAGAGTTTTCCTGTGCTCGGATCTACCAATACGCCGCTGCCGGTGGTCGCTTTGGCAAACTCAAAGAAAATGCTGGTTCCGACGGATTGAATGAGCATGGAAAGTCCCTCATTGTCTGCTGCTGGCTGTTGTTCTTTGTCGTATTCACTGAATTCAATTACATATTCTTTTTGCAACTGTTCCATAAATACATCTTTAATATCGAGCGGTTTTACAATATCCATATTGGAGGCAGCCAGATAAATTTTCATTTTGTCCTCTACACGAATGCTGATGCGGTTAGAGGCTTTGCTGTATTCTTTTTCCAATGCTTCGTCCAGTTCTACCAGAATATCATCCGTCGGTGATGGAGCGGCAGTTACAGACGTATTGTCTTTTGCTAATTTTTCTTCCTGTTTTTTACGCAGTTCATTTTGTGTTTTTTCTTTATATGCATTTTTAAATGCTAGAAATAAAATGCCGGGAAGTTTTAACTTTATCGCATTTACAATTTCCTGTTCCATATCCTCCGAGTTATCGGAAAACATTTTTATAACGGAGAGTGGAAAGGCAATTTCTGCTTCATCAATTGTATAATGGGGTACCGGCATTTCCTTCAGAAAACTGTCTGCATGATAGGTTTGTGAAAGCTGTACACTGGCCATGTCGGCTGCCTGTCTGGCAGCGGATAATTCCGAAACCACTTCTCCAACAAAGTCACTTAATTTTACCATTGGTATACTCCTTCCTGATATCTACAGAAATTAGGATTTGTTCTGTAAATTTTTTTCTGTATAGATAGTAATTCCGGTCCTCTAAAATGCTTTTTGGGCATTCAGAGGACCTTTTATTTTCAGCTATAATTTATGCTGTTGCCACAGGGGTAGAGCTTACGGATTCTTCTAAAATATCAAGAATGCGTGACACACCGGCTGGCATATCATCCTGTACTGCATGGATACTGATATTCAGGGAATAATCCTTTTTAACCTCCTCAGAGCTGCTGCTGCTCTTCTGATTTGAGAAAGATGCACTTAATTGGGTTCTGCCAAAGAATGAGTTTCTGTGGCTTGCATCTACTTTTGTATTTGATGTTGAGGTATTGCTGGTATTGCTTACAGAATTAATCTTTACATTGAAGTCAATATCTGCATGTGCAATTTTAATAAATGGAATCGGCATCATGGTAAGAATTGGAACCTGAATTTGCATTTTTTGTACAACGGCAGGAACAGATGTCGTTTTTTCATCAACTACTAACTGTAGTTCTGCACCAGTACCTTCATTTGTGCCATCTCCATCATAAACCAGATTAAGTGTCTGCCCGTTGGCAAGTTCAACGGAGTCTGGTACTTTCTGTAAGCCAATGCTCTTTACTGCCTTAGTGGTTTCGTCAAATTCTATTTTATCAATATCCAGTCTCTGTACACCGGCCATTAAATGATAATCTTTATTTGTTCCTTTTGTATAATTGGAACCACCATTAACTACACTAACGGTGTATGTCCGGTCCGTCACAATCTGTGCTGGTGAAGTCACTTTATCATAGGTAAATGCTACACCGATAGGTGTATGTGATTCTACCTCATTTCCGTTTTCGTCCTTTGTGATGCTTGTGTTAAAACCTACATTTTTGATGAAGTCAACTGTTGTATTAGCTGACTGACTTTGTGCAGTGATTACGGCGTTCAGGGAACCTCCTATAATTGCACCAAAATCAATTGTTGATATTTCCTGTCCTGGGTTAAACATATTCATATCCTCCTTATTTTTTATTACGTTTTTCTCCGAAGTAAAGCGTACAATTAATGTACCACACAGGAAAGGATAGAAACATTACACATATGAGGTATTTTATAATGGGGAAAAATAAACATGTATGCAATAATTGCTGACAGAGACGATATGTTTAAGATATATTGTGTATGGAATGTTGAAAGATAATTGGTTTTAAACTATAAAGAATTGACTTAAATAGTTGAAAATGGACGGTTGGAAGATAGGGTTGCAAGGTTACCCCATCTTCCTCAACATCTCATCCCGTAACCCCAGAAATGTTTTTTCGTCCAGCGGATAATCCAACAGGTTTAACATCACATGGTCAAATTCATTCCCTTCAAAGCTGCGGTATGGATTTGTCTTATAGTCTGGGACCAGTTCATAAATTGTTTCTTTCATCTGCAGGTAGCAGGAATAGGAACGTTCGGGAAATTCTTTAAATACTTCCCAAAGCATATAAACATAGTATTTTTCCAAAAACATCCATTCAATGGCATCTTTATATTCTTTCGTTAGTCCACGTTCTCTGCAGGTCTGTAGAAATCCCAGTGCAATATCCATTTTATCAAACTGGTACTCCTGACTGCGGCTTTGGACGGTACCGACTGGATTTACAAAGTAATGATAAAGTTCTTCATCAATCCGGTAATAGGATTTTGCGTATAGGAAAGCCAGATAACAGAAAAAAATATCTTCATACCGGATTTGCTCCGGACAAAATATGTCATTTTCTATAAGGAAGGATTTTTTAAAAACTTTATTCCATAATGCGGTAAGTCCAATCTGGACGCCGATAAATTCCTGTTTCACCAATGTGTTACTTAAATCAAGATAACCGGGTTTGCCCAGTTTTTTGACAGGGCTTTTATGTTTTTCGTCCCGTGCCAGATCCCAACGGCATTCTACGAAATCGCAGTCATGTGTTTCAATGGCGGCAATCATTTTTTCAAACATGGAAGGTTCTACCCAGTCATCAGAATCCACATAGCCGATATACGGGGCAGAAGCATATTCCAATGCTGCATTTCTGGCGGTGCCCTGACGACGGTTTTCCGTAAAATTAATAATAATGATATTATCCGGATACCGGGATTCCAATGCGGTTAATTTATTTAATGTGCCGTCTGTGGAAGCATCGTTTACAAAAATAAGTTCTATCTGTTCAAAGCCGAGAGTCTGATGTATAAGGCTTTCAAAGCATCGGTCCAGATAAGCTTCTACGTTATAGCAGGGAATGATAATACTGATTTTTTTTTCCATAAATGCCTCCAAATTGTAATATGATTGTAACAGTTCAGCCTAGGACTTTGCACTTGTTGCAAAGTCCGTAACTATGAAGCCGAAGGCTGAATAGTTACATATGATTTTAACTAAGAATCCCTCGTATCTGGTTGCGGACAGCCTTTGACAGGAATTCTAACCGTTTGGCAGGAAGATTGTAATGTGCATCTTCTGTAAACTGAAAGTCTGTTAGTTCTTCTACATCTTTGCGTATTGCCGGTGTCAGCAGTTTTTTTGCAACATCTACAAATTCGCCGTCGATTTTATGGCTGAGTGTCCAGTAATAATGTTCAAAATCATCTAAATCTGACTGCATGGCTCTTGCCAGTAATGCCATATTGTGGTCAAATACCGGAGCAAACCGGAGAATTTCAAAGGTATCATTATCTACAATAAATCCAAAGTTTCCCAGATGCCGGTCTACATTAAAGATGACAGCATCGAGAATGATCATACGCCGAAAGTCCTCTTCGCAGCCGTATTGTTGACAAAAGGCAATTAGTTGGGGATAGCTGTATACTTTTTCAGAATCTAAAAATTTGTAGATTGGAATAAAGCCTTCCTGTTCACTGGTAAACATTTTACATTTGGATACAATACTTTTTTTAAACTTTACAATGTCATATGGAACAAAGCTGTTACAAATTTTTGCAGATAACTGGGAGGCATAATATTCAGAGTAGGATTCCAACCCGGCATTGGCAAAGCCGGAACTGCCTTTTTTGTAAAGGTAGATGCCATCTGTTTCTTTTGTCCAGAATTTCTCAAAGGAGCCTTCCGATGTAAATTCCGGGGAGGTGGTAGACAGTTTTAATCCATGGAGTCCGGTTTCAAATGCAGTGACGGATACCACATCCGTAAATTCATTTTGGTAAAGGTTTACCTGTTCCCAGCTTAGGTCGGAATTTTCTTTTTTTACCCAGAGAGAATCATTTAAGGATAGAGCATGCGTAATATCCAAAAATCCCACCGCATTGTCAATTCCCCATTCATGCAGCCAACCCTGCAGGTGTTCCTTGTGCTTGGCATAGTTTCGGTTGGTAACCCAAGTTTGAATATCTGAAAAACGGGGAGGTAATAGTGTCTGGTCTATAAAGCGTTTATATTCCTTTAATTCAGGGAAACCGCTAATTGTCTCTTCCGGGTAGAAGGAAAGCAGGGGGCGGTTTTTATTCATTAAAAGATAGGTGCTGGTCATGGAATTCATCTCCTTTCCGGTAAAATACTCCCATATTTAAAGTATTTTCATTGTAGCATATCCTATACGGCAAACTCAAGGAAATTATACGGAAATACATATATCATAACAACAATTTGCAACTCTTGTCTATAATTACCAAATTTCTTGAAAGAGTCTGTTGAATAGTGTATAGTTGATTTGTCACTGCCCGTGGGAATCACAAGCAGTTGACAAAAACAGTTTCTTTACAGGAGGTAATGATTTTGGATTGGAACGAAGCGATTGAAGATTTAGAGAGCCGCCGCAGTCAGGCAGCATTAGGCGGTGGACAGGCTGCGATTGATAAACAGCATGAGAAAGGTAAACTAACAGCACGAGAGAGATTAGATATATTATTTGACAAAGGTACATTTGTGGAAGTGGACGATCTGGTAGAATCCCGTATTAATGATTTTGGACTGGACAAGAAGCGGGTGCCGGGAGATGGAGTTGTAACCGGATATGGCAAGATCAATGGAAGAACCGTATTTGCATCTTCGGAGGATTTTACGGTAATTGGGGGAAGTCTTGGGGAATACCATTCCCGCAAAATTGTACATTTGCAGGATATGGCATTGAAAATGAAATGCCCGATTGTAACCATTAATGACAGCGGTGGAGCCAGAATTGAGGAAGGGATTGATTCCCTAAGTGGATATTCCGGAATTTTTGAGCGCAATACCATTGCATCTGGTGTGATTCCCCAGATTACGGTTATTTTAGGACCATGCTCTGGCGGTGCCTGCTATTCCCCTGCAATTTGTGATTTTATTTTTGTGGTGGATGAGATTAGTAAAATGTTTATTACCGGACCACAGGTTGTAAAAACGGTAATTGGGGAAGAGTTGTCTGCAGAGGAATTAGGCGGTGCTATGGCTCATGCAACGAAGTCGGGTGTTGCACATTTCCTTTATAAGAGCGAGAAGAATTGTTTAGGCGGGGTAAGGGAATTGCTTTCCTATCTTCCGGATCATAACCAGGCTGAGCTTCCGGTTAAAGCAGGAAAGAGCATAGATCATTGTAAGAATTTGGTAAATATTGTTCCTGATAATAAAAAGAAATCATATGATGTACATGAGGTCATAAATGCAATGGTTGACCGTAACAGTTTTTTTGAAGTGCAGAAAAACTGGGCAAAAAATGCAGTAGTCGGTTTTGGCAGGATGGAAGGAAGTACTGTTGGTTTTGTCTGTAATCAGGCAAATTTCAAAGGAGGTTCTCTGGATATTGATGCTTCGGATAAAATGGCCCGGTTTATTCGTTTTTGTGACTGCTTTAATATTCCGCTTGTTTCCCTTATCGATGTGCCGGCATTTTTACCGGGTTCGGAGCAGGAGCACAATGGAATTATCCGTCATGGAGCGAAGCTTTTATATGCATATTCTGAAGCCACTGTACCGAAGATTTCCCTGATTATGCGAAAAGCCTATGGCGGTGCGTATATTGCAATGAACTCCAAATTGATGGGAGCGGATATTGTATTTGCATGGCCGATTGCAGAGATTGCAGTTATGGGAGCAGAAGGGGCTATTAATATAGTTGGAAGAAAACAGATTCAGGCGGCGGAGAATCCAGATGCAAAGAGACAGGAGCTGATTGCGGAATATGAGGATACGTTCCTAAATCCTTACATTGCTGCAAAGAGAGGGTTTGTGGATGAGGTAATCCGTCCGGATGAGACAAAAGCAAAGATATTAGCGGCATTAGATGCATTAAAAACGAAGAGCGTGACACGACCGTATAAAAAACATGGAAATATACCGTTATAATACCATACAATGAGATTGAGGAGAGTCCTGCAATAGATATCATTATTTTTGCAGGATTTTCTATTCTCATAAATAATTTAATAATATATTTGCAGGGGATTTTGAGATGGAGATGGGAAAAAAGATATGCGGATGGCACAGGGAATAGCTATTTTGGCAATGGTCATTGCACATTTGTATGCAAAAAAGGGAGCAGATGTGTATGGAAGTCCGTTAATTTGGGTAAAGCCGGGTGTACCTTTGGTCTATTATCTGGGATTTTTAGGGGGCATCTGTTTACCGTTCTACTGTTTTTTTATTTGTTTATTTTTAAGGATTTGGTTTTTGTAGTAAAATATCCGGTTTTTGTGCTTGTGTTCATATTGGGACTTTCGCTTGCATGCTCTTATATTGTAGATTTTATTATGAAGTTATTATGGAAAAGTGCATTGTTTCAAAAATTGGAACAATGGGGATATAACGGATAATACATGATTTTTACGTTTTAGGTTGTAGAAAACAGGAAACTATATTATACTTAATTTATTCTTGCGGGCAAAGCTTAAGTATATTCACAATACGTATCACACAGAATAACTGTTTCGCAATTACCTAAATTTACAGAGTAGAAAGAAGAGGAGATATTTATGAGTAAAAAACAGACAACAGGTCTTATTGCAGCTGCGATTATTTTTGTGGCAGTAGGAGTGATCAGCGTGCTTACCAATGCGTTGTCTTCTAAACTGGCACAAAAGGAGGGAGATAAGGCAGTATCAGGCTTCGAAAGTTTTATGAATGGATTATATGGGGATGATTCCCTTGCATTAGCAGATATGCCAACGGCCAGAGATTTTATTGCAGTTGTACCTGTGGAGGGAACCATTCAGGCATCTGATAATTCAAATAGTATTTATGGGACAACAGATGGCTATAATCATAATCTGCTAATGCAGTATGTGGATAAGCTGATCGACAATAATTATAATAAAGGTATTGTTTTGCGTATGGATACACCGGGTGGTACGGTTTATGAAGCAGATGAACTTTATCTGAAATTGAAAGAGTACAAGGAAAAAACAAACAGACCTATTTGGGCATATATGCAGAGCTATTGCTGTTCCGGTGGTGTATATATCGCTTCTGTAGCAGATGAGGAGTATGCAAACCGTATTACAACAACCGGTTCAATCGGTGTGATTATGTCTAATTATGATATGTCCGGATTATATGAAAAGCTGGGAATTAAAGAAGTTAACATCGTATCGGCAAAGAATAAGGATATGGGAAGTTCCGGAAAACCATTGACGGATGAACAAAAAGCCATTTATCAGTCGGTTGTTGATGAATATTATGAACAATTTGTGGAGATTGTAGCCGAAGGAAGAGATATGTCTGTGGCAGATGTAAAAAAGCTGGCAGACGGGCGTATTTATACTGCAAAGCAGGCTGTTGAAAATGGTCTGATTGACGGAATTAAGACTTCTGAAGAATTTAACGATTATGTAAAGCAGAAAAGCGGTGTGGATTATTTTTATGAACCAAGCCAAACCGGTGGATATCTGTCAGGACTTTTCGGTTCTATAGCATCGGCAAAGGAAAAGTCAGAATCCGAGGTACTCGTTGATTTGATGAATCATTTAGGAAGCGGGGTGCCAATGTATTATGCAGAACCAATTGGAAAATAAAGTATGTGCAGGTTTTTTTGTAAGATTTGCGGCATTTGCAATTGATAGTATCATTGCAGCGTTTATTGTCGGAATGGTAAAGCTGCCGTTTTCGATTGCAGCAGCAGGTGGAGTGGATTTATTAAAAGCAAATTTTATTTTTGATTATAATTTTTTGGATGTTTTAGGCTATATCGGAATATCAGCATATTTTGTGTTACTCACCTATTTTGCCCATTCGACACCGGGTAAAATGATGTTTCGTCTGGAGGTGGTAACAAGCAAAGAAGAGTGGACGTTTTTAAACGTTCTATACAGGGAAACGGTTGGCCGGTTTCTATCATCCTTATTATGTATTGGCTATTTTGCGGTTTTGGTACAAAAGGATAAACAGGGATTTCACGATATGCTTTGCGATACCTATGTGGTATACAGGAATATGGAAACGGTATCAGCGAAACCGATGCACTCTGTAATACCTGCACCTGCGGGAACTGTCGGTATGGCAGTGCCATCTTCCTTTGTAAATGAGACACAAAGAGTAGTAGAGCCTGTGCCGCAGATGCCAGTAAATGAGACATCAGAAGTAGAGCCTGTGCCGCAGATGTTGGTAAATGAGAAATCAGAGGTGCAGCCTTTGTCAGCAGAACAAGCCGGACAGGCATATCAGGCACCGATCTACCATCAGACATCCGCTTTTCAGGTAACGGAAAGTCATCCGGTTCAGGCAGAACCGGGTGAAGAACGGATATCTGCGGATGGATCGGATATTGGCAAGGAAGAGTAACATACAGTGAATAAATCTGAAAATGCCGTCAATCCTATATATAAAAAGGATTGGGGGCATTTTTTGTGAGCAGAAAAGCAAAAATCAGTTTTTTGATCGTGGTATGGAGTATTGTGGCAATACAGATATACGTAAATTATCAGGAAAAGATGAAGGAACCGTCCGGGGCAGTGACTGCATTTTCAGTGATAGAGGACCGAATGGTGGAGGAAACGATTTGTGGTTATGGATGCTTTGGGACAATGGAAATAGCAGAAAGTACGAAAAAGAAAATGCTGGAAAATCTGGCATATAAGTTGGGAATTACGGATGGTTACCGTTTTTCTAACGGAAGTGGGGATGACTTCCAAAAAATGCTGTTGACCAAAGAGGGAAAGCATGCGGTGACAACAATACAAATCATTAGTATGCAAAGCAGCGGGACAGAACCGGAACAATATATTGTAACAGAGATAAAAGCAAGGGAAAAGGCAGAAAATGCATTTTCCTTATATCATAAGCTGAAACGTGTTTATAAAGAGATTGGAGTAGAGGCACAGGTTAGCCTTGAAATGGAGATTGAACAGGACGGAAATTGTATAACGGAAGAAACAGGAAGTCTGGCAGAAGAAATTTTTAAGATTGTAAAGGCAAAAAAGGTAGATTCCATTAAAAAAGATGATATATTTACGATATATGGATATACAAAGCTGGAGGATTCCTATCTGGATTTAAATGATAAAAAGGTGAATATCCAGATTGTCATGTCTTATGACGAAACGCAGGATAAAACGTATGTAAAAATAGGGGTTCCAATGGTAAATACCTCTTATTGATCTTATTTTTGCAAGAAAAAGTAAAAAAGTTTTGAGAAATGGTCATAGCCTGTCCAAGCAGTATGCTATTCTAAATTCAGAAGGCAATTTGCATAAAACGGGAAAGGTGGTGACCATTATGGAAGGGATGAAACAGTTTGTCAAGGATGCATGTATTTTTGTGATTAGTTTAATATCTATTGCAGTATTTTTTAATGAAATTTTCCACTGGATGATGTATGTATAAGAATTACGGAAAATAATTTAAAAGCCATTGGATATCCTGATATGGGCTCACTGTATCAGATATTCAATGGCTTTTTGCTTCTCTAAAACGAAAGCATTCGGAAAAGTTAAACTTCAATTTGTTTATAATTTGGAATAACCGTAGCTATTTACGATGGCTTCAATTTTTCTGCCTGCCTGGCAATATGGGCAGGAATTATGTGGATATGTCTTATATTCAGGCAGATCGCTGTTTTTAAACAGAGTATGTACCTTCTGTCCGGCAACGTGGTCGCTTGCAGAAAAGATAGCTGAAATACCGGCAACAATACCGCCATAGTAGGAGATACAGTCGAGGCTTTGTTCAATCGTGCGTCCGGTGGTTGCGGATGCCAGTAAAAGCAGCACATGTCTTCCTTTAATCATTGGCTGGATATTATCCCTGAAAATCATCTGACCAATTGAGTCAAATTCGGGTGTAACTACATACATTGCTTTGTGCTGGTTCATGGACATAATACCGGAATGGGTCAGTTCTTCTGCCAGATAGGAACCGATTACATCCGTACCGTCCATACAGACGATGGTGTCAACAACGGTGGTAGATACATATTCGCTGGCAATCGATTTGGCTGCCGCCCTGGCCATACTCTGACGGGATTTTAAAACAGACATATCGATGTAGTGTGTAATATGGGAATGGTTGGTAGCAAAATGTCCCGGAATTACATTGATAGAAACTTTGTTGTTATAGCTTGAGTAAATTTTCACTGCCTGATGTTTAAACTGCATAATAACCCTCCTTAACTAATATACAATAATATATGAAATACTGTTATTATTTTATCGTTTTTTTTAATTTATTTCAAGTATAACATGATTTGCCTTGCACGGGAGAAGAGGTTTCATTATAATAAAGAGAATAACGCAGGTATTGTTTTGTATATTTATCTGTTTTAAAGGAGGAAAGGAAATCATGCCTAAAATGACGTTTTATGAAAATCAGGCACAAACGATTATTGCCAAGTTAAAAGCAAGAAAGATGGAAGGGTTTTACTGCCCCGACAGGGAAAGTGCAAAAAAGAAGGTACTGGAGCTGATTGGAGCAGATAAAAAGCTGGTAACTTATGGTGGTTCCATGACGTTGGATGAAATTGGAGTGAAGGAAGCAGTGGAGGCTGCAGGGCATGAACTGCTTAAGAGGGAGCAATATACAACTCTGGAAGAAAAAGCACAGTGCTATGCAAAACAGGTAATGTCAGATGTATATCTTATGAGTACAAATGCTATTACACTGGATGGAGAGCTTGTGAATATAGACGGTGCAGGTAATCGTGTGGCCTGTCTTAGCTTTGGACCGAAAGAGGTTATCATTGTAGCAGGAATGAATAAGGTAGTAACGAATGTAGAGGAGGGGGTCAACCGGGTACATAATTTTGCGGCACCACCTAATACGGTTCGTTTATCCTGCGACACGCCATGTTCAAAAACCGGTCAGTGCGGGGGATGTCTGACAGACACCATCTGCTGTCAGACGGTTATAACAAGAGCGTCCCGGATTCCAAATAGAATTAAAGTGATTTTAGTAGGAGAAGAGCTGGGATATTAGAATTACAACTAGATTTTGAAAATAGGGAGTTTCGTAATTGCCTGAATGGTTGGAAGAGAGAAGCACCTCATTTATACGGAGATTGGGATAAGACATCTTTGTATAAATGAGGTGTTTTTAGTAAAAAATTTATTCCCAAGATTTAACATTTATGTAATAATTTTGACAAAAATCACACTAATATTTAGTTGAAAATAATAGAAAATAAGATGAATATATGGAAATGGTTGACATAATAGAAAAATGGGGTTGACATAATCAAAAAGCTATGCAATAATTGTTACAAAATTGTTACAAATAAGTTTCAACTTTTGAAACAAGTTGTAACAAAAATTGTAAAGGAGTGCGTGATTCTGAAAAGGGATCACGAAATATTATGAATTTAAAAAAATTAGTAACCGTAATTGTAGCTGGATTTGCATTATGTCTAATATTTCATTTACCTTGTGAAGCAGCTGCTACAACCAAAGCTACTACCAAGGATAAGAAGACAGAAAGGAAGTATACACAAAAGGAACTTCGCTTTATGACCTCTATTATCTACTGTGAGGCAAGAGGTGAAAGCTATGCAGGAAAAAAAGCAGTGGGAATTGTTGTTATGAACCGTGTAAGGAGTAAAGAATTTCCGAATAGTGTGAAAGGAGTAATATACCAGAGCGGGCAGTTTTCTCCGGTGAGAAATGGAAGCTTAAATCAGGCATTAAAGATTTACGATAAACAAAAGAAAGCAGGAAAGATAAAAGGAACGATGAAAACCTGTATGAAAGCCGCTAAAGAAGCATTAAAAGGGCAGACAACGGTTAAGGTGAGCGGAAAGAAAAAAGAGATGAAAAAATATCTGTTTTTCTCCAGATATATTCCGAATGCAAAATACACATTAGGAGCACATCAGTTTAAATAATAAATATATATAAGAAGGTTACCATGCTAATTACATTTTCTGAATTGGTGTGGAAGCCTTCTTTTTTTGCATATCTTGGAGAATAGAAAATATATATGAAAATATATGGATTCTATTTATAGGGATATGCAGCGGTTTAGCTATGGGGGTGGAAGATGAAGCGAAGAAGATATATATTTATTTTGGTAACAATGGTCGTTTTTTTTCTTGCAGCATTAACAGGCTGCAAGGTGGAGGAGGCAAAGGAGAAAAAAATAAAGGATCTGGAATATACGGTTTGCGATGAAAGCAAGCTTCCGGATGAATTAGTAAATCTTATCAATGAAAAGAAAAAAGAACCGTTTAAGCTAACCTACCGGACAAAAGATTATCTCTATATCGTAGTGGGATATGGGGCACAGGACCGCACGGATTTAAATGTGATTATGACAGAACTTTATCTCACGGAAAATGCGATTTTTGTTGACACGGATTTAACCTCAACGGGTTCGGCGACACTTAAGGATAATCTGGTGTCTTATCCATGGATTGCCGTAAAATGTGAGCTTTATGATGTGCAGGTAAATTTTAAATGAATCAGAATTTTCGACATATTTTGAGGTTCTAAGGCTGGGAGCAGGAGCATAAAATTATGGATAGAGAGGTAAATATCATTTTTAGGAGGGCGTATGGAATTTATTAAGCGGGAAATTCGCAACTATATGTGGAAGGTAAAAAATACAATGCAATTTACAATAGATGATACGATAAATGTTCCGGATAACCATTTGGACATGGAGAGGCTTGTTCTGGTAAAAGGAAACGTGGTAATTGATGAAACGCAGGCGATGGTAGACCGTTTTCAGATGAAAGGAACTTTAAATTATCAGATCCTTTATAGTGCAGATAAAGAGGGGAATGTTTTTGACAGTTTGGAAGGAAAAGTCCCGTTTGTAGAGTATGTGAATGCAGATGGTACGAATGAGGGGGATTACATAGAAGTACATTCCAGTCTAAATGATTTGACGGTTACCATGCTTCATTCACGGAAAATCAGCCTAAAGGCGTTGATTGGAATTGATTATCAGGTGAAGGAAAATGAGAGTTTTGAGGCTGTTACAGACGTAGAGAATGGGGAGGGAACGGAAGTTTTAAACGGGGAGCTGTCCATGATGAGCCTTCGGATGCAAAAGCAGGAAAATGTGCAGGTGGAGGAACAGGTGGAAATTCCTGCAAATAAGCCTAATATTTATCAGGTTATCTGGAAGAGTATGTCGGTAACCGGTATACAGATCAAACCCGGTGACGGATATTTGATGGCAACGGGTAATTTATGTATCTTTTTGATTTATACGGCGGAAGAAGAGGAGATGCCGATTCAGTATTTTACAATGGAGGTACCTTTTGAAAAGAAAATAGAGGTGGATGGCTGTGATGAGGAAATGATTTCCGGCAGTGTACTTTCTCTAAATCAGTACCATATTACAGTGGCACCGGATGAAAACGGAGAGGATCGGTTAATTGAACTTGCAGCAGAGTTTACCGCGGAAATTAAACTATATGGTAAAGAAGATATACAGTTAGTCCGGGATGCATACTCTACAGAAGTAGAAATCAATCCAAAATGGAGAAATTTCTTTGTACAGCATTTATTGCTTCGAAATTGTGCCAAGACAAAGGTTGTTGATACGGTGACAATGCAGAAGCAGCAATCGATTCTTCAAATATGTAATGTAGAGGGGTCGGTATCCATTGACGAGACAGAACGTTCTGCAAAGGGAATCCTGGTGGAAGGTGTGGTAGGAACACAGGTTACCTATCTGAATAAAGAAGAAAAAGGGGCAATATCCTCTGCAACCTTTGATATTCCGTTTTCCTATGAAATAGAAGTACCGGGTATGAAAGAGGAAGTAACGTATTCCATTGTACCGTTTTTAGATCAGATTACAGCGATGCAGATGGGGGAAAATCAGCTTGAAATAAAAGCGGAAGTGTCACTGGAAGTACTGGCATTTACAAATGAACAGGCGAAGGCAGTTTTAGATATGGAGGTACAGCCAATTAATCTTGAAAGAAAAAAATCGCTGCCAGGTATTATCGGTTATATTGTTAAAAAGGATGATACGCTTTGGAGTATTGCCAAGAAGTATTATACAACGGTTGACAGGATTAAACAGATTAATGAATTGGAGGGGGACCGTATTGCAGATGGGGATAAGCTTGTGATTTTAAAGGAATAGCATAATCTTTTAAGTCATCTAACTGCTTTTTCAATGCAGTTAGATGTTTCGGAGAACGTTCTTTTTTAATCAGCTTGTAACTTATTCAGCCTTCGGCTTCATAGTTATGGAATCCGACTCATTTAAAGTTTGCCTTCGGCAAAGAGCCGGATTCCCGCTTAGCAGAATATACACATTCTGTATCATCCGAAAAATTTTGTTTAACTTTATCCTTCTTCATTTATCTTTTCTGCAAATTCTTCCATGCTGTCAGATTTTGCTGCCAGTTTAAGCCATTTTGCGAGAACTTTCAAATCCTTCTCATTGTTCAGCTTGTCCATAATACTATCTGGAATTTCACCATAATCTTCCAGTAAATCGCATATACACCCAATAGTCGTATTAAGTGTTGCGGTCTTCGCTGCCTCCCTTCGCTCATAATAGATTATATCTTCATACTTCATATATGCATCCCTCACTTCCGGCTGAATTTTAACCTTCTTCGTGTAGTCATGGACTTTCCTTGTTGCCTCATCAGTTGCATTATCCTGTGTACTTTTCTTAAAATAATTAAGCATTGCCTTAATTTCCGGAGTTCCGCCTTTTGTTCCGTCTGTGTAAAAATATATGTAGAAAAGTCCATCCTCGTATTCCAGCTCCGGCACTTCCTTACACTGATTGCAGACGTTATACATCATATAACCGTACCCAAATGGATCATAGTTTAATATGGTAATTACATAAAGATTCGGCAATTTAGAGAAATCCCGCTCTCCGCTTTTCAGATACCGGCTGTCTATCTTTGCCTGATAGAAGCGGTTATGCCGCAGCAAATCCATATCCTCCGGAAGATGCGGTTCTAAATCATAGATATTCATGGCTGGAAGATGTTCTTCAGATGTCAAATCCTCCACCACTTCTATATCCATGCGGATTCCCCACAGCTTCGGTGTCAGTGCCGGTATGGTCCGCTGAGACACCACTCGGATTGTTCCGATTTTTCTCTGTAACAGCACCGATAAGACCTCCCTGCAAAATGGTATGCCCACCTCTTCATCCGTGGCGACCGCATTAATCAGGAAATCATCCATGATATTCAGTTCTTCTAAGCTTCTTTTGGTATACGCCATATATCCTCCTTCCGGCAGACATACTACAGATACCTTTCCATTGTTTAAAATCTACCTGCGACCGCCTGCCAACATTTAATTAAAGTGTGTGAAAATGTTGGCGAACTGCCAAAGATTCCGTTCTGTATTATGTAGATTCTATACACCGGATAGATTTTCACAATGTTTTTGTAAATAGCATTATAGGGATAATTTATGAGTATGTCAAGGAAAAGATGCCTTCTTGAGTTTCCGCAATTTTATCCACAAACCATTGATTTTACCAGTATCATTATAAACAACTTTGAAAAAATGTCCAAAATATAAGGAATCTTCTTCCTTTTTGTAGTAAAATTAAGCTACCAAACAAAAAACTACTAAACAAAAAGAAAAGGAGATTCCCTATGGCTCATTTTACATCAAATACTTATATTTTGAAACGAAAAATTTTAACTTTTATTAAAAAATGAGTTCCGACTGAGCCGGTTATACATATCGGTGGCAGTGATGTTGTAAAACCAGACGGATATCAATTCGAAGCCCTTGGCATTGTCAGGGATGGCTCCGAAAGTACCCCTTCAAAAAATGTTTATAAAAAAGGCTATCATGTTACAGAAGCCTGCGTAAAGGCAGGTATAAGACAAATGTCTTCTACAAGGGCAAAGACCATGATGCTTGCTACCAACAAAGAAAGCAGATCCGATAAAGAAAAAAGTACATTTCTGCTATTACCGGCTGGCAAAGGGTATCTCCGGCATACTCTCGTATGCAAAAGAAGGCGTCAGGCTCTGGTTCCGGACAAAACGTCCGGCATACCGTCAGATTTGCCTTAAGTTGGTCGTTTGAATAGATAAAAGAATACTTCTCCCAAAGTCTGGTTCCGGCGGAGCTTATTAAAGTGCCTCTATTCGCAGGACTGCCACTCCATAACTTTCAAAAAACCGACAGATTGGCACTTTGGAAAGTTATATTCATTTTTTAATTCAATTTGCGGAAACGCAAGAGCGGAACACCCTTGACAGAAAAGCAGAATCTGCATATAATGTGGATTAATGAGAGAATAAGCGATGAAAAGAAGAGTAGGTCTGGAACGTTTTTAACAGAGAACCTGGTTTGCTGAGAGCAGGGAAGGACAGAACAGATTGAAGATGGTCTTGGAGCTTCTTATGTGAGGATATTTTTGGAAAAGATAGATATACTAAGCATAAGACGGGCACACCCGTTATAGTGGGGACTGGTGATGGCCAGTCAGCAAGGTCTGTATCGTGAGATGCAGATGAATTAAAGTGGTACCGTGAGAGATAGCTCGCCTTTATGTTTTATGAAAGGCGGGCTTTTTTAACATTTATTTGAATGGAGGAATATCAAAATGACAAAAAAACCATATTATATCACTACAGCAATCGCTTATACATCAGGAAAACCGCATATTGGAAATACCTACGAAATCGTGCTTGCAGATGCAATTGCGAGGTATAAGCGTTTCGAAGGGTATGATGTTCGTTTTCAGACCGGAACCGATGAGCATGGTCAGAAGATTGAATTGAAGGCGGCAGAAGCAGGCATTACACCGAAGGAATTTGTGGACCAGACAGCAGGAGAGATTAAACGTATCTGGGATTTAATGAATACTTCTTATGACAAGTTTATCCGCACAACGGATGTATATCACGAAAAGCAGGTTCAGAAGATTTTTAAGAAACTGTATGATAAAGGTGATATTTATAAAAGTGAGTATCAGGGAATGTACTGTACACCATGTGAATCATTTTTTACCGAGTCTCAGCTTGTAGACGGAAAATGCCCGGACTGCGGAAGGGAATGTGAGCCGGCAAAGGAAGAAGCGTATTTCTTTAAAATGAGTAAATATCAGGGGAAATTAATTGAATATATCAATGAGCACCCGGATTTTATCCAGCCGGAATCACGCAAGAATGAGATGATGAATAATTTCTTACTGCCGGGGCTTCAGGACCTTTGTGTATCCCGTACCTCTTTTAAATGGGGTATTCCGGTAGATTTTGATTCAAAACATGTCGTTTATGTCTGGATTGATGCATTAACCAACTATATTACTGGACTGGGATTTGATCTGGATGGAAATGGTGATGAGATGTTTGAAAAATACTGGCCATGTGATTTACATCTGATTGGCAAGGACATTTTAAGGTTTCATACCATTTACTGGCCGATTATGCTGATGGCACTTGACTTGCCGCTTCCGAAACAGGTATTTGGCCACCCTTGGCTGATTCAGAGTGACGGAAAGATGAGTAAGTCCAAGGGAAATGTAATCTATGCGGATGATTTAGTGGATTTGTTTGGTGTGGATGCCGTTCGTTATTTTGTACTTCATGAGATGCCGTTTGAAAACGATGGTGTTATTTCATGGGAGCTATTGGTGGAGCGTCTGAATTCCGATCTTGCAAATACATTAGGTAATCTGGTAAACCGTACCATTTCCATGTCTAATAAGTATTTTAGTGGCGAGGTAAGTAATAAAAATGTGACAGAAGATGTGGATAAGGAATTGATAGAATATGCTTTGGATACCCCGAAACGGGTTGAAAAGGCAATGGCCAGACTTCGTGTTGCAGATGCAATGACAGAGATTTTCAATCTGTTTAAACGCTGTAATAAATATATTGATGAGACGATGCCTTGGGTTTTGGCAAAGGAAGAGGACAAAAAGGACCGTCTTGCAACGGTGCTTTACAATCTGGTGGAAAGTATTGTTATTGGTGCAACGTTATTGGAGGCTTATATGCCTGAAACTTCCGAAAAGATTCTGGCACAGTTAAATGCTGCAAAACGGAGTAAGGATGATTTGGAAAGCTTTGGTGGTTATCCGTCAGGAACTGAGGTTATTAAGAAGCCGGAGATTTTATTTGCAAGATTAGACCTTGATGAGGTAATGGAGAAGGTGGCTGCTTTGCAGGCAGATGCAGGGGATGATAATCCGGGAATAGAGATAGAGAAAAAACCGGAGATTACCATAGAGGATTTTGACAGGATTCAGCTTCAGATCGGTGAGGTTTTAGCTTGTGAAGAAGTCAAGAAGTCTAAGAAGTTACTTTGCTCCCAGGTTAAAATTGGCAGTGAGGTAAGGCAGATCGTATCTGGAATCAAAGCATATTATAAACCGGAAGAAATGGTTGGCAAAAAAGTTGTGGTGGTTACCAATTTAAAGCCGGCAAAGCTTGCGGGCGTTGAGTCTCAGGGAATGATTCTTTGTGCAGAGGATGCGGACGGTAATCTTTCTTTGATGACCGCGGAAAAAGATATGCCGCATGGGGCAGAGATTTGCTGATCTGAAATGCAAGATTAGTTACAATATTTTAAGGAGCAATGGAATATGAGGAATCGGGTTTATGCAATTTTTATCAGTTTGTTATTGTGCATATGTTTAGGAGGCTGTACGAATCAGGAGGAGGTATCTACAGAAGCTTCTTTGACAGAACATAGTTCCATTACCGAACAGGAAGAGGTTTCCGATGGGGAATCTCTTCCTGATTATTTGGAATTTGATGAGTCCCGGTTAAAAAAGAGGGGCGGGGACTCCGAAAAAGGTGACTCCATTGAGGATGAAGATACATTAGAGGTTCATTATATAGATATTGGACAGGGAGATTCTATTCTGGTCAAGCAGGGAAAAGAAGCAATGCTGATTGATGCAGGCAATAACAGCAAAGGTACGGCTGTCTGGTCCTATCTGCTTAGTCAGAATGTGGAAAAGCTTTCCTATGCCATTGGAACCCATCCCGATGCGGACCACATTGGTGGCTTGGATGTTATTATCTATAAATTTGACTGTGAGAATATATTTATGCCGGCACGGGAAAATGATACAAAAACCTATGAGGAGGTTATAAATACTGTAAAGGCAAAGAATCAGAATATAAAAATCCCTGTTCAGGGAGAAGTTTATACGCTGGGGAAGGCTTCTTTCCAAATACTGACGGATACCGGGAAGGATTACGGAGATCATACAAATGATTATTCCATTGCACTGCGTCTGACCTTTGGAGACACTTCATTTCTTTTTACAGGGGATGCAGAAGAGGCGGCAGAGCAGGATATGTTAGCGAGTGGACTGCCCCTTTCTTCTGATGTATTTAAGGCAGCCCATCACGGAGCAGATACGGCGAATACGAAAAGTTTTCTTAAGGCGGTAAGTCCGACTTATTGTGTTATCAGTTGTGGAAAAGATAATTCTTATGGACATCCAAGAGCAGGATTTTTGAACAATTTGCGGGGGATGGGAGTTTCCGTATTCCGGACAGACGAACAGGGAACGATCGTAGCGGTTTCTGATGGGGAAAAGGTAACATTTAACTGCAGTCCTTCTACAAGCTGGGAGGCTGGAGAGCCGGTTGGAAGTGGAGAGAGTAACAACAAAGATAAGAAAGAAAATAGGGCATCAAAAGAGGGAGGGAGTGGAAATACTGTCACAGATGGGCAGTATGTGTTAAATACCAATACAGGAAAATTTCACCAACCGGATTGCAGCAGTGTCAAAAAGATGGCAGATAAGAATAAAAGGATTTCGGATAAGACGAGGGAAGAATTGATAAAAGAGGGATATGAACCTTGTAAGAATTGTAATCCGTAGATGTTTTGCAACCTGTTAGCACTAGCATTTTCTTATGTAATATGTTATATTTATATGGAAGTGTGCTGAGCAATATGATTGTAGGATATTGATAGGGAAAGGAGCAAAAGTATGAAATCAGGAAAAAGAATTTTAGTAGGTGTAATGATGGGTATTATGGCGGTTATTCTGCTGGCAGGGATGCCGATGGGAACAGACGGTGTGGTCAATGCCGCAAAGAGCACGTTAAAGGGACCATCGAAGGACGAAAATGATGTGGTTACATGGGATTGTGTGTATTTTGGTAGTTATCCACAGTCAGATGCCACAGGAAAGACAAGGGAACCAATCAAATGGAGAGTATTGTCGGTAAATGGGAATGATGCATTTCTGGTGGCAGACCAGAATCTGGATGTACAGAGGTATAATGATACAGAGGAACCTGTTACATGGGTAACCTGTACCATACGGAGTTGGTTAAATGGATATGGAAGTGCCAGCAATGTATGTGGAACGGATTACAGCAGTAATAATTTTTTAGACCGGGCATTTACTTCGTCCGAGCAAGGTGCAATCTTATCTGCTATAGTTAGGAATGCTGATAATCCAAAGTATGGAACAGATGGCGGGAAGGACACAAAAGATAAGGTGTTTCTGTTATCTTATGATGAGGTTAAGAATCCTGCTTATGGTTTTTCTTTTGATATAGATTATCATGATACAGCAAGAAAAAGAACAAATACTGCATATGTGGCAGCAGGGGGAGCGATTGGATCAAAATTCATGAAAAAAGAAGGTAATTCTGATTGGTGGTGGCTGCGGTCGCCCGGTAATTATTCGCATTACGCCATGAGTGTGTATGGTTATGGCTGGGTTCATCATGATGGTTATACTGTTGGCTATAATGGTGGGGCTGTGTGTCCGGCTTTGCATCTCAACCTAGCATCTTCTGATCTCTGGTCTTATGCCGGTACAGTCAGAAGTGATGGAAATACGGAATGTCAGCATGAGAATACGGAGGTCAGAGGAAGAAAGGAAGCAACCTGTAAAGAGAAGGGTTACACTGGAGATACTTATTGCAGTAATTGTGGAGTCAAATTAAAGGATGGGGAAACAATCTCTGCAAATGGACAGCATCAGTGGAATAACGGTATTGTGACAAAAGAGGCAACAGATAAAGAAGATGCCGTAAAGACCTTTACCTGTACAGTATGTGGGGAAGCGAGAACGGAGAACATTTTGGGAACTTCGGCTTTGGCAAATGTCCCAGAGGCAGTACAGGCGGTAACGGATGTTTCTATTGCCAGCCAGTCTTTTGAGGATGTGACAGGTGCAGTTTTCAATGCCCTGCTTGCAAGGACTACAAAGCTTACCAATAAAAACATTACCCTGAAATGGAAGAAAGTTCCAAAGGCAGACGGGTACAAGATATATGGAAACCGGTGCGGAAAGAAGAATCATTATAAGCTGATCAAGGATGTGGGAAAGAGCAAAACCTCATATACTCAGAAGAAGCTTAAGAAGGGAACTTATTATAAATATGTGGTGGTGGCTTATAAAGTGGTAGACGGAAAGAAAGTCACGATCGCAGTATCGAAAACGATTCATGCCACCACGACAGGCGGTAAATACGGTGTAGCCAAGTCAGTAAAGGTAAATAAGAGCAAGATAACCCTAAAGAAAGGGAAGAAGTTTACCATCAAGGCAAAGGAAGTTAAGAAGGATAAGAAGATTAAGAACCACCGTAGGATTGCATATGAATCCAGCAATACGAAGGTTGCTACTGTCAGTAAAAAGGGTGTCGTGAAAGCGAAAACGAAGGGAAGCTGTTATATTTATGTTTATGCACAAAATGGTGTATATAAGAAGGTGAAGGTTACGGTTAAGTGAGATTCTTCATATGATATATAGAATTTATTACAATATAGAACAGGGTGGGGTTTTTCGTCCCACCTTGTATGTATTTTAGAAGGAAGCATTCAGCCATCACTAAAATTATATTTTTGTAATATTAGCAACCACTAGTTGCAGAAAATGTATCTTAAAAATGGTTGTTTATGTTTATATTTTAGGTATAATATTAAAGGGAAATTTACTCTTAGGAGTAAAATAGGGTATCCCATATTTATATGGGAGATGGCATTTCACAAATATTGAAAGAAAAGGGAATGAGAGAGGAGAATTACAATGAAAAAATACGTATATGCTAAAGCTGTTATATTTTTGATGGGAATGCTGATGTTCGTTTTATTGTCAATACAGGTAAAGGCGGCAGATAATGCAACAGGTCCGGTAGATATTCCGTCTATAACAAAGTATGTTTCACAGGATGGATGGAGCTGGGATCCGGCAACCAAAACATTAACCCTTGCCGGGGTGAATATGGATGGATATCAGAAATATTCTTACACAGAAAATGAAGAAAATAAGTCCAAGCCGTATAGTAAAATATATAATATGTTTGAGCTGCCCAGAGGAACAACGGTAGTGGTGAAAGAGGGCACAGAGAATGTGATTCGGTCAAGACTGGCAGGAAGCTGTTTCCACGTATCATCCACTAACCCGAATAATTCTACAGATGGGATTACTTTCACAGGTGGAGGAACCTTGAATTTATACAGGAGTGAAATATGTATTTATGGGGAATGTGACATTACTTTTAAAGATGTAAATGTGAATTTTATTGATGCGGATATCAGTATAATGTCTGATTTAAATCCAATTACAGACCGGATAACCGGTAAGAAAACCTATAAAAATACAACGATTACAATGGATCATGCGAATATTAAGGTAGAACGCTGTACCGGCGGATTTTACACTTATGGCGGGTATGTTTCAAGCGGGCAGCTTCAGGATGATAATATTTTGGCAACCAGTTCGATTTGTATCAAAGACAGTAAAGTGAATATGAATGTTAAGTTAGATACAGGTAATGAAAGAAATCATCATTGTATGCTGATTCGTAATGGATATTTAAATGTTGAAAATTCCACGTTGAATCTGCAATCTTATCATGAGGCAGTTGTGGTTTGGAGGCAATATCATCTTTCCGAGGCGGCGGAATCGTTAATTCGGTTAAAGGAGTGTACATTACAAAGCGGGTTAAAGACGGCATCTGCAAATTTGACAATTAATAATAGTAATGTTCGTGCGGAAACATTGATACAAGATGGGGGGAGTACTTCCTTTTCCTTTAATGGTAAAGGAATGTCCTTTGGTCATACCTTTACAAATGCAGTCAAGCAGGCAGTTATTACTGCATTTCCGGTATATACAGTATCCTTTGATTCTCTTGGTGGTTCCGCGGTGCAAGATAAATTTATTGTGCGTGGTAGAACATTAGGAGAACTTCCAGTTCCGACAAAAAAGGGGTATGAGTTTGTTGGCTGGAGTACAAAGAAGGGCTCTTCGACACCGGATGTATCCAAAGATATGGTAATTGCCGGGGATGTTAAGTGTTATGCAATATGGAAATTAAGCATAAGTAAGCCTAATGCGAGTAATTCTGACACAAGTGTACTTGAAGAGCAGGTGAAGAAAACCATTACTTCAACCAATACAGATAAAAAAGATGTAGGTGGAAGTAAATTTGGAGGACTGATGCTGAAAGCTACGGGAAAGAAGAAGGCAGTTAAACTTGACTGGAAGAAAGTATCAGGGGCAAAGGAATACGTGATTTACGGAAGTTTGTGCGGAAGTAAAATGAAAGAGCTTATTAAGGTAGGCGGCAATAAGAAAACCCATACATTTAAGAAACTGAAATCCGGAAAATATTATAAGTATATGGTAGTTGCTTATAAAATAGTAGATGGAAAGAAGATGCCTATTTCAATATCAAAGAGTGTTCATGCAGTTACTACCGGTAAGAAATATGGTAATCCAACATCAATCAGTGGAGTAAAGAAAAGCATTAGCATTAAGGTTAAAAGGAAAAAGCAGCTTAAACCAACGTTGAAAAGCAAGAAAAAGGTTAAGACGCATATTGCAAAGTTTAGATATGAATCAAGCAATAGTAAGATAGCGACTGTTTCCAAAAAAGGTGTCATTACCGGAAAAAGTAAGGGTAATTGTACCATTTATATCTATACACAAAACGGGTTGTATAAAAAAGTAAAAGTGAAAGTGAAGAAATAATAAAATTTATTTTTAAGGGCTCTCGGTAATCAGGAGCCCTTAGATTTTAATAAAAGAAATGTTAAAGTGGTTGAAATTTAATATGTTATTTAATGGTATGCCATCATAGAAGAAAATAACGTAGTTATATTGTAAGGGGGAGTATGAAAATGAAAAAAGGAATTTTAATTGGCGTCATGGCGGTTGTTCTGCTGGTAGGGTTGCCTTTCGGGAGTGCAGGAGAGGTAAATGCGGCAAGGAGAACCTTAAAAAATCCATCTAGGGATAGTGAAGGAATCGTGACATGGGACTGCGTGTATTTTGGCAATTATCCACAGTTGGATGCAACGGGAAAGACAACCGACCCAATCAAATGGCGGGTGCTGTCAGTGAATGGAAATGATGCATTTTTGGTGGCAGACCAGAATTTAGATGTACAAAGGTATAATGACACATGGAAGCCTGTTACATGGGAGACCTGTATCATGCGGAGCTGGCTGAATGGATATGGGAGCAGCAACAACCTATGTGGAATGGACTATACGAATAACAATTTTATAGACCGTGCATTTACCGATTCAGAGCAGAGTGCAATCAGGTCTGCAACGGTTGAGAATAAGGATAATCTGCGTTATGGAACAGCGGGCGGGAATGATACAATAGATAAGGTGTTTCTGCTATCTTACGATGAGGTGATAAATACTGATTATGGATTTTCTGGTGATTATGATGTCAATGATGAATCAAGAAGACGGAGAAATACAGCCTATGTTGAAGCAGGTGGGACGATAGGGTCAAGCGGAGAGCGTAGATATTGGTGGCTGCGGTCGCCGGGTTATCGTTCTAGTGGCTATCAGTCTGATTATGCGATGTGTGTGGATGATTTCGGTCTCGTCAATCGGTTTGGTCCTCATGTCAGTAAGAGCGGAATTGTCGTGTGTCCGGCTTTGCATTTGAGTCTATCATCTTCTAATCTCTGGAATTATGCCGGAACCGTCAGCAGTGATGGAAGCAGTACCGGATGTCTGCATGAGAATACAGAGAGAAAAGGTGGGAAGCAGCCTGTAAAGAGGAAGGTTGTACCGGATATACATGCTGCAGTGACTGTGGAATCAAATTAAAAGATGATAATGAAACGATTCCTGCAAAAGGACATCAGTGGGATAACGGGATCATAACAAAAGAGCCAACAGAAAAAGAAGAAGGGATAAAGACCTTCACCTGTATGGTATGTGGGGAAACAAGAACAGAACCGGTTAAGATGGCAGATAAAGAGGTATTAGAAAAATCGGCATTGGCAGATGTTCCAAAGGAGGTGCAGGCGGTAACGGATGCCTCCATTGCCAAGCAATCCTCTGAGGACGTGAAGGGAGCGGTATTTGGTTCATTGCGTGTAAGAGCTACAAAGCTTACAAACAAGACCATAACCTTAAAATGGAATAAAGTTTCAAAGGCAGATGGATATAAGATTTATGGAAATAAGTGTGGTAAAAAGAACCATTATAAGCTGATAAAAGATGTGGGAAAGAGTAAAACCTCATATACCCAGAAGAAGCTTAAGAAGGGAACCTGTTATATTTATGTTTATGCACAAAACGGTGTCTATAAAAGAATAAAGATAACTGTGAAATAGGAATCAGGGTGAGGCTATGAGGTCTCACCCTGTGCTTTTTTTAGCGGGAATTTGTAGGGGCTGTCGCAATAAGTAATTAGTGCATAGCTTCCTTTTCTTTGCAAAAAATTACAGCTGGGTTTTGAAAAGTCCAGCTGTTGGTGCAAAATATAAGTATGCTAAAACCTATATATTTACATCAAAATTATACTTTGAACGGGGGGGAAGATATCAACTAAAACTTCCATTAAATTTGGAAACAATCATTCCAGTAGATGATTCTGCGCGGTTGCTGAGTTAGTTTGTGGAGGCTATGGATTTGACTGATTTATATTATTTGTACAGATTTTTATAACTTTGAATAAATTGATAGAATTTTCTGAATAATCTATGTTTATTTTGCAACCGAATTCATAATTATAGACAGAGGAAATATGCTGCAATATAATGGAAAAAGTAAAAGGGGAGTAAATGAAAAGTTTTACTCCTGCACTTAGGTGCTATTTATGATTATATTCCTAATTGTTCAAGATGATTTCTTTCGGCATTCTAAAAGTATTCATGATTATCATTTGTAAGGAAAACTGAAAAAACCCACATTTTTTGTTTTTTTAATATAATTGAATTCCTGTAAGCAATGAGGTAAAGTCAATCTTGTTTTATATTGGAAAATACTTTGGAGAGAAATAGACTGAATATTAGATTTATAAGGAATCTGAAAAGTAAAAACGTATTAACAATAAAAGTAGTGAAATGGCGAAAAATACTTTAATTCGTGATGTTTAACAAAAAATATTGTATAAATAGAAATATTTTAAGATAAGATAGATTAAAAATTAAGATATAGTATACATTTTTAAAACAATGTGTTATAATCATAAAAATTCTATATATTTAATCTTAAAAAATAATGGTTGAATTCTTGACTGGAGGGGGATAAAAGTGAAAAGGATACTGTTATTGATAATATTGATGATTGGCATAGCAGGAAGTTTTATTGGTGGCTTCTATTATTGTAAACAACAGATAATCAGTGGAGAACACCATATTATAAGTAGTGATATTGACCGTATTGCAATTGTGAATCTGGATGAAGGAGTTAGTAAAAACAATGAAAAGGTTCTTTATTCGACACATCTGTTAAAGTTTTCTACTGATTGTGTTTATGTTGGACTTAATGAAGCAAAAAGTGGGCTTGAAACGGGAATGTATGCTGCTTATATTGTAATACCTGCTGATTTTTCTATTTGTATTGAAAGTATTAATCATATACCCCAAAAGATAAAAATTAAATATGTTATGAACCAAAGTCTTACAGACAAAAATAGATTAGAGATTACGGAAAAGTTAAATACGTTTAAGGAGCTTTTGAATTCTAATGCGGCTTATATCTATTTGAGTTCTGTCTTAGGAGAATTTCATGATGTTCAGGATTCGGCGGCAGTAATTTTGGAGCATGATAAGGAAGACCTTAAGAACATTCAGAATATTAATACAGATGAAATCTTTACTATGATTGATTTTTCAGAAATGAAGCAGCAGGATAATAATATAGAGAATGTGGATTTAACTGAATATGTGAATCAAAATTCAGCAGAAATAAACAGCATAATATCAGTAGTGGATAATGGAATAGAAGAGGGAAATAAGAGATATGGTGAAATAGGACAACAGTATAACAAAGTGGCACAGGAGATTGGTAAGGTGCAGAATACATTGCCTGAATATAATCCGCTATATGATGATGATGGCAATAAAGTATATCAGGATGGCTTGGAGAATCTCAAAAGTGCAATTGATGAATATAACGGTAATGTTAATTTAGGAGGAGAAGAGGGAAGCAAAGAGATTAAACGAATGATTACGGAAGTAGCAGGACAAGGTATCACTTCTGTTTTAGCAGATATTCAGAAAAATACTGACAGCAATCTAGAAAATATTCAGGAGAAGAATATTGAGATTGTAAGAGGAAGTATTGATGCTTTTAATATAAAGAATGATAAGTATTATGCTGACGTGAATGCTTCCATAAAGGAAGAAATGGATTCTCATATTGAGAATAGTAAAAAAAGTATTGATAATATGAGAAAAGAGCAAATGCAAATTTTAGATGAACTTGAGGCAGAAAATCAAGAGAACTTTACAAAAAATAAAGCCCGGGCATATATGGAGCAAATTATTAGTCTTGATCGTCATTACACTGATGGGATTATACAGGAATTGGGGAATTCGGATCTATGTAAGAATTATATAAAAGAAGTGCCACAATTATCAATGGATACTGTTTTGCTGCCAAAAGTCAAAATGTTATATGAAGAGGAGGAAACGGATGCTTTGCCAGAGCAGGAGGAAACAGAAGAGAATGTAATATATATTGATATTGATAAAGAGATAGATGGGAGTGAGAGAATAGCAGAAGAAGTTAAGAATCACGAGGAAGATGTCACAGCTCTTATTACTGATATTAAAAAAAGTTTTCTGCTTCCAAAATCTGATATTAGCGATATTATTGATAAACAGATTATTGAAGAAATTGAAACAGCGAATCAAAATAAAATAAGCAGCTACAGCAAGACGACAGCGGATTTGATAATAAGCATAAATGAATATGATAATAAGATTACAAAATTTAACCCATACGATTATATAAAGAAAGAGGAGATCAGTAGGCACAGTACAGCATTATCTAAAAATATTATGGCATTGGGAAAGGCCATGAATGAAAAGAATGCAGAATATCTGGAATTTGTAAATAACGTATATCAGACAGGAACCGAGAATACAGAAACTCTGCAAAAGGATATGCAAAAAGCGAATGATGAATCAAAAAAGAATCTGAATACGGTAATTTCAAAATTAAAAAGTGATAAGACGAATATAAGTCAGGAAGACAATGATATTTTGGGATCTTTTTCAAAAAAATTAAGCTATTCCCGCTTGGGTTCTTTAGAGTATTCTGAAATGTATAAATTTATGACGAATCCTATAGAGACGACGGTACAGTCCGGAAAAGGAGCAGCCGAAGAAGAAAAAACAAATAAAGTAAAGATAAATTATGGATGGATAATAATAGGGGGTAGTATTGTTTTACTATTTTCTATAATAATTAATTTGGTTTCGGGAATTGTAAAAGGAAGAAGGGAGCTAAATAGTATAGAAAATGAATGAGACAGAGAATATAGAATTAGATATGAGGATACTAAATGGAAATGACAGAACCTATACATCCATTACAGATTTGTATAATGTACATATATTTACAGATGCAGACATGCAGGAGTTTTGGACAAAAAAGAAGGAAGAAGATTATTATTACAATGGTATTAACCGGATCATGTTTTTAGAGAAAAAACAGAAAGAAGAGCTTGCGATACAAGATAAGCTGTTTTTAGATGAGGTATCATTGTCCCCCAAACAGGAGATTTTAGATTCTGCATCAAAATTAAATGAGGGTGTATTGTTTGTTGTAATATTAACTGTAGTAGTTTTTATACTGGGCATGGTTCGGTACAATATTCACAGAGCGATAAGGAGAAAGAAAGATGCAAATATTGGTGACTTTTACCAGTGAAGAAAAACAGATTAATTTATTAATAGATAACAGACAAAAAATAACCGATACTTTGAGTACGGTAAAAGAGACTGGATTACTGCCGGATTATGAGTTGGATTCCGTTCACTATGTAAAGTCATTACGAATGAACAGAAGGATTTCTGTTTTTTGTTCTTATGAAATGGCAGGGGTTTATTCAGGGGATATTTTGAAAATTTGTAATAAAGATATTTGATATTATTTTTCACTTGAGATAAATAATATAAAACTGGGAAAGGAGGAGAAGGCATGGCTGATTTAAATTTAAAAAAGGCAGATATGCAGGCCGCAATTAAGAGTTTAAAGGGTCAGGTTACTACCTTTAAGCAGACAACATCAACAATGAATAAGAATGTTGGGACGCTATGTGATAATTGGACTGCACAGGCAAGTTCCGTGTATAGGGCAGATTATCAAAAGCTTACCAAGAATTTTGGTCAAACAATTGATGTAGTTGAAAAGTTGATTGCTTCAACTGAAAAGTATATAGCTGACATGGATAAACTCGATGCTGCATATTCTAAGAGCAAAGTAAACTAATGATGTGAAAAAGCTGTCACACTAGACTTGTATATTTCAATTTGTATAGTAAAAATGATTGAACTTTTAGTGTGGCAGCTTTTTATTCCTGCGAGCAACGAGCCAAGCGGGCATGCTTGCATGTCCATTTGACTTTATAATTCGATAAATTAAGGAGAAAATGTATGGGCACAAAAGAAGACGTGACAAAAAAATGCAAATATAGGCTGTCAGAGCTAAATGCAAAGGACGAATATGATTATTACAGAATAAGCAAGGGAAACGGGATTTTTTTACCTTGCAAGTTTGAATTTGAAAATGAAATGGCAGTGATTGCCTATAATATAGAAGGAAAAGAGGAATTTACAAAGATTTTAAAGGAAGACCGGCTGACAAAGCTAAAGGCACTGATTGATATCGGAAATTTTAAGGAATATTGGAAAAGGTATGTATTTCCTATTACACCGGAAAATTTATATTATGATATGTATGGAAAAGTGTTTGTAATGTTTCGGGATATTCGGGATTTAGAAGATTATTATGGGGATAAATGTTTTTTGGAACAATATAAAGCACTGATAGGTTGTACATTATCTGAAAAATACAGTTATGAAGATTATTTTCAGGGTGGTTTGGATTTACTAAAAAAGGACAAATTTCTGAATAAGATAGCAGAAGCAGAAAGCTGGGAAGAGGTAACTGCCGTATTGATAAGGGAAGAAGAACGGGTCCGTTTATATAATCGGGAAAAGCGGATAGAGGTAAATCGTTCTTCTTATAGATTTAAAAAGGTCATGACGATATTAAGCTTCATTTTAATAGGTGTTTTGGGGATTTTCTCGGGTTATTATCTGCTTTGGATAAAACCGTATGACGAAGGAGTGATAAAGGCACAAAATGCCTATCTGGATATGGACTATACAGGTGTAATTGAGCATTTACAGCCAATATCACCAAAAAGGATGGATAATTATCAAAAGTATATTCTGGCTACATCTTATGTGAAGTCTGAAAGTCTGACAGATGAGCAAAAGACGAATATATTAACATCTGTGGAGATAAACAGAAACGAAAAAATTTTAGATTATTGGATTAGTATTGGGAGGCTGGATGTGAAAAATGCAGAAAATATAGCACAACAGATTTCCGATGACCAGCTTTTACTTTATGCATATTTGAAGGAAAAATATGTGTTAGAGGCAGACGTAGAAATATCAGGGGAAGAAAAAACCACACAGCTTAAGACACTGGATGATAAAATAAAATCCCTGGCAGGGGAAGAAAATACAGGGGAATAGATATGGAGTTTTTACTTATAAAAGAGAACAATGAATATATGGAACTGCCGGCAGAAAAAGTGATGCATTATAAAGGACGGACGATTGAAAAGGAAAAGATCAAACCATATGAATGGGTGAAGCTTGAAAATGAAATAGAGGTCTTTTTAAAGGATAGTCCAAGCAGAATCTTTTTAAGAAACGGTGAAATAACGATTTGTAATAACGATGCAGACATCAGGATTCAAAATATATCAGTCAAAGTAATGATTACAGAGGAGAAATTGTCATTTTATGGAGAGGATGCAGAGGGGATTTATATAAATGGAAGAAATATACCATTTATAAATAATTTTCTTAGTCTTGAGTATGAAGAAGGCGATATTATTATGCTGTATAATGTAGAATTGGTTCTATGGAGAAACCGAATTGAAATAAACGGCAAGGATGGCAGCTATGGTACCTGTTTAGAAGAGATAAGACAATCAGAAAAATTAGATGATGAGAAAGTGAGATACCGTCGGTCGCCACGCTTGATCATGAATATTCCAAAGGACAATGTTGTTCTTCAGACACCTCCTGAAAAAGCACATTTTTCTAAACAAAGTATTTTACAAATGGTTTTGCCGCCGTTAGTTATGGTGATTCTTACAATTGCAGTCAGCCTGCTTTCCAGTGGAGGAGCTTATATACTTATTACTGCGGTAATGACGGGAATGACAATGATTTTTTCGATTGTGCAGTATTTTAATGAAAAGAAGGATTGTAAAGAAAAAAACAGAAAACGGATAAAGTATTATGAAAATTATCTGTTGGAAAAGAGAAAGGAACTATCTGCATTACACAACAAAGAAATAAACGCATACCGTTATAATTTTCCGAATATATTTCAGTTAGAAGAGATGGTAAATCATTATAATAGCAGATTGTATGAAAAAAATTATAATGATGATGATTTTCTGAAAATTATGGTAGGGACTTGTGACGATACGGCTAGTTATCATATACAATTTGATATGCCGGAAATTAATATGGAAGAGGATGACCTTGTGAAAGAAGCAAGGGATATTGTAGATAAATTTTCTGTAATTCAGGATAAACCGGTTATTATTGATTTAAAAAAAGCACATCTTGGTATTGTCGGAGAAAAAACAGTAATCCATGAACAACTAAAAATTTATATCGCACAGCTGACTTTTTTTCACAGCTATCATGACTTGCAGATCATTAATATTTTTGACCAGAAATATAGTGATGATTTCTTATGGATGAACTGGTTCCCACATTTGAAAATTCATTCAATCAATGTAAATGGTAACATCAATTCGGAAAGACTTCGGGATCAGATTTTAGGGAGTCTTCAGCAGATATTGAAGGAGAGACAAATAAAAAATGAAGAAAAGAAAAAGGAATCACGTTATATCCCCCATTACCTTTTCGTGATTGATGAACCAAAGCTGATGATTGAGCATGCGATTATGGAATTTTTGGGAAAATCAAATTTGAATCTGGGATTTTCTATTATTTATACGACATATCTACAGTCAAACCTGCCGGAGAATATAGGTACGGTTATTCTTTTAGAGGACTCCCAGCAGGGAATGTTACTGTTAGAGGAGAAAAAGGTAGTTCAAAAGAAAATACAATTACAGCGTTGTGCAAATGTAGATATTTCATGGATGGCAAGAAATATCTGTGCGTTGAAGCATGAAAAAGAAAGGATATCCCATATTCCTGAGCATATTACATTCTTTGATATGTACAAAGTACAAGGACCAGAGGAGCTACAGATTGAAAGCCGTTGGAGGGAAAATCAGGCATACAAAACATTGGCGGTTCCGTTAGGAGTAAGAGCAGTAGATGACTATGTATATTTGAACCTGCATGAAAAAGCTCACGGCCCACATGGTCTGGTTGCAGGAACTACAGGCTCCGGTAAATCGGAGATTATTCAGTCCTATATTTTATCACTGATTGTGAACTTTCATCCATATGAGGTTGGGTTTTTATTAATTGATTATAAAGGTGGTGGTATGGCAGGATTGTTTAAGGATATGCCGCATCTATTAGGAACTATTACGAATCTGGATGGAAGTGAAAGTCAGCGTGCCATGGCATCTATTAAAAGTGAACTTGCAAGAAGGCAGAGAATATTCAGCAGTCATAATGTGAATCATATTGATTCGTATAACAAATTGTTTAAAAACGGTGAAGCAAAAGAACCAATACCTCATTTGTTTCTAATTAGTGATGAATTTGCAGAACTGAAAAAAGAGCAGCCGGATTTTATGGCTGAGCTTGTATCCACGGCCCGGATTGGAAGAAGTCTTGGGGTACATCTTATTTTGGCAACACAGAAACCGTCTGGGGTAGTGGATGATCAGATTTGGACAAACTCAAAGTTTAAACTGGCATTAAAGGTTCAGGATGAAGCCGATAGCCGGGAAATATTGAAAACCGCAGATGCGGCGAGTATCACTCAGCCAGGTCGAGCCTATTTACAGGTAGGAAATAACGAGGTGTATGAGCTGTTTCAGTCTGCATGGAGCGGAGCCGTTTATAAAAAGGAGAGTGAGAAGGAGGAAGCTGACCTTAGGGTATACCGACTAAATGAATTAGGACAGGGAGAGCTTCTTAATATGGATCTAAGCGAACCAATGGAAGATACTTCGGTAAGGGCAACCCAATTGGATGTCACAATCCAACATGTAAAGGAATTATTTGAAAAAGAAGGACTCCCGCTGGTGAAAAAGCCTTGGCTGCCATCTTTAAATACGATGATAATAAGTCCATATGAAAAGAATAAAATTGATATTGCAGATAAAAAGAATATAGATTTAAAAATTCCAATGGGAATGGTGGATATACCGGAGGAGCAGGCACAGGAAGAGCTTGTGGTTGACTTGATAAAAGATGGGCATATTGCATATTTTGCATCTGCCGGTTACGGAAAATCCACTATGCTGACAACATCAGTACTTAGCCTGTCCATAAAAAATGCAGTTGATTTATTGAACTTTTATATTTTAGATTTTGGAAACAGTGCATTAATTCCGTTAAGCCATTTGCCGCATGTGGCTGACTATATGCAGTTTGATGATACAGTTAAAATTGGAAAATTGATCCGAATTTTGCAGGAAGAAATGAAAGACAGAAAGAAACTGTTTGCAGAAAAAATGGCACAAAATTTTGATGTATATAACCAGACAGCAGAGAAACCGTTAAAGGCAATTGTAGTGGTCGTGGACAATTTTGATGTTGTTGCAGAATTAGGATATGACGAAGAAGAATTTTTTACCAAGTTGTCCAGAGATGGCTCCGGACTAGGAATCTATCTAATTGCATCTGCTACAAGAAGTGGGGGAATACGATTTGCAACTATTAATAATTTTAAGGTAAAGATTGCCGGTTTTATGTTTGATGAAACAGAGGCGGCTGCAATTGTTGGCAAGAGTGAATATAAATTACCGGAGATACGGGGGCGTGCATTAATACCATATCATAGTGTAAATATCATGCAGATCTATACTATGGCTGATATGTCAGATAAAGTGCAGTACATAGCAGAAGTAAAAAATATGATACAAAAGGTAAATGACAGATGTGGAGGAAAACATGCACTGGGAATTCCAATGCTGCCGGAGCAATTTTCGTCTGATATGCTTGCAGATTATGATAACCAGACCGGCTATGAGATTATCCTTGGTCTGGAAAAAGAGAATGTGCAGGTGAGGGGATTAAACCGTACAATGTCCCCATTTGTTATCATCGGGGAAACTGCAAAAGGAAAGACCAATATATTAAAAGTAATTTTGGAACAGATTTCAGAAGATGCAGCAGTATATTTGGTAGATTCAAAGGAATTATGCTTTTACGGCTGTGATGGCAAGGATAATATCCGGTATTGCCAGTCAAGTGAACAGATCGAAGAAATAATGGAGGAACTGGGAGAATTTGTAGAAGACCGGAATGCAAGGTTTAAGGAGATTCTGGAAAAGGGAAGCGTGATTGCACCAAAGGAATATTATATGGAACAAAAACCATATTATCTGTTGGTAGATGACGCAGATGATTTTATTGAAATGCTAGAAGGAGAGGAGGATGAATATACGGATATTTTAAAGAATGCAGTAGAATGCGGGCTTATGTTTATTGTAAGTGCAAATTCCGCAAAACTGAGGGGATTTGATAATCTGACTGCATGGCTTAAAACATCTGTTTATGGACTTGTGTTAAGTGATCAGGGAATTAATACAATTTTTCCGGTTGCATATGATAAGGAATATCCTGTTTTTGGAGATGGATTGCTGTTTAAGAACGGTACTTATGAACGTATCCGGCTGCCGCAGTATAGAGATATTTGATTCCGGTATGTACTGGCATATTGATATAAAAAAATAAATAAGTGATTATAAAAATCTGTTTTTGCACTAGGTTCGAAAGAACCTCGCCAAGTACCAACGGCACCAAAGCACCCTGTTTATGACATTGTCTATATTTGCACAACTAGATTTTGAAAATAGGGAGTTTCATAAACGCTTAAAAACATTTGATGATATGAGGAGGAAAGAGAAATATGGCTACAGAAGATAATACAGCAGTAA
>CAJUBR010000018.1 GCA_910584695.1 uncultured Lachnospiraceae bacterium | reverse complement strand
ACTCACTAAGTGTTCAATGCGAAGTACCAACGGCTCCAAAGTACCCTGCTTATGATATTGTTTATATTGCACAACTAGATTTTGAAAATAGAGAGTTTCGCAAATGCCTAATGGAAATTTACAAGAGAGGAGATAGAATTATGAATCATGAAGTATGGCCAAGAGGATATAATCTAGATTATACGGGGGTTATCACAGGTATTATTATCTATATTGGGTTATTTGTTTTTGCTTTGACTTCCGGAATAACGCATAATCCAAAAGATTTTTCTGAATTTGTGAAATTTGCATCGGCAGTGGCATTGTTTAACAGTATTTTGCTTTGTTTTGGGCTGTACAAATTAACGCAGTCTTATAAAAGACGCAGGGAAAGAAAGTGGATGATGGAACATGCGGATTTTGCTACTGAAGGAAAGGTTTTAGAAGTGAAAGAGCAGTTGATTGACTATAAAGGAAATATAGTTACAGGTTCCTATTTGGATCATGCGGAGTGTCATATAGGTTATCGCTTGATTGTTTCGTATATCCATCCGGTTGACGGAACCGAAAAAGTAGTGGAAAGTGATATTTATATGAAAAATCCAAAAGGATTTTTGGAGTATGCAGAGATTAAAGTGTATTTGGGAAAGAATGCACCTTTATTAATAGCGGTATTCCCCAAATAAGGAATATATTAGTGGCAGAAAATAATTTTTGTTATTTCCGCTATAGGGAAAAGGAAATTATATGGAACACATTTTGATTATTGAAGATGAAAAAGACGTGAATCAGTTACTGGCGAAAACTTTGCAGGATAACGGTTATCAAACTGCTTCCGCATTTAATGGGTTAGAGGGGCTGGGAATGTTAAAAAAGGAGCATTTCGATATGGTTTTGCTGGATCTAATGCTTCCATATAAAAGCGGTGATGAGGTATTAAGAGAAATCCGGGAACACAGCGATATTCCGGTAATTGTCATTTCTGCAAAAGATATGGTGGGGACAAAAATTGATCTGTTGATGATAGGGGCAGATGATAATGTGATTAAGACACATATCAGCAATCTCCGTAATAAAATGAAAAAAGTTAATAGTGAGACGGAATATATTGAAACTGTCTGGGGACTGGGATACCGGCTTGCCAGATGAAACTTTACCTTTTCTTAACTATTTACCGTTTTTTCTTAACACTTACCAAACCTTTGATTGTTAAGCTTTTCTATACAAGTTAAGAAAGGCAGGAGGAATGTTTGATGAGTGAAATAATTTTAGAAACAAGAGATTTATCCAAACGTTATAAATCCCAAACTGCATTGCAGCATGTCAATCTGCATTTAAAGCAGGGGCGGATTTATGGTCTGATCGGAAAAAACGGTGCAGGAAAGACCACGTTGATGCGTATGATTACAGGGTTAGGATTCCCGACAGAGGGCAGTTTGCAGTTGTTTGGGAAAAACAGTCAGGATGAGCTGGAAAAAGAGGGAAAACGAATCGGTTCCCTGATTGAATATCCGGGTCTGGTGGGAGGAATGACTGCAAAAGAGAATATGCATTTGCAATGTCTGATGAAGGGGCTTCCTAATTTCCAGTCATAATCTGCCGGAGCTTTATCAGGTTGCCACAGATTATATCATTATCCATAACGGAGAGATTAAAGAGATGTTCAGCCATGAGGAGTTAGAGGAGCGCTGTAAACATTATATTTCTTTGGAGAGTACAGACAGTAACCGGTTATCTGCCGTATTGGAGAGGAAGCTTAAGACGGTTAATTTTAAGGTTATGCCGGATAAGAGTATTCGCTTTATTTGGCGGGAATCTGCTTGCGGCAGTTTTGCCGGAAAGTATGATCAGCGTCCTGAATAATACTCCTCTGGGGTTATATAAACAGGTAATGAGAACGGATGTCTGTTGGGCGGATATATGGAAAAACAGCTGTATCAGTTTAATCTGGACTATAGTGACTGGAGGCATCGGCCTATGGAAGTTTGAGAGAACGGAATTAAAATAACGGTAACGGAAAAGGGGAGTACGATGGAAATTGTGTGCATTGGGATTGGCATAGTCTGTGTTGTTTTGAGCGTTTATCTGGCTGGTATGAAATTTCAGGTGCGGAGCATTAAGAAACAGTTGGAGTGGCGGAATGAAGAAGAGAGTAAGAATCTGGTTTTATTGGAGCTGCAGGATAAAGATTTAATGAATCTGACAGTGGCATTAAATGAAACCCTGAAGCAGGAATCAGATCTGCGGGTTTTACAGGAAATACAGGAGAGGGAGTTTAAGGACTTAATTACCAATATTTCCCATGACCTGCGGACACCCCTTACCGTTATAAAGGGATATCTGCAATTGCTGGAACGGTGTAAAATGGACGAAAACGGACAGGAATATCTGGAAATCTGTTTTCGGCATACGGATGAACTGGAACGGCGTATCCGGCAGTTTTTTGAATATTCGTATTGGGTGAATCAGGAAGAGGATATCTCAGTGCATGCAGTAAATATTACCAATCTTGTGGTGGGTACGATGACGGATTTTATTCCGCTCTTTGAAGAAAAGGGACTTTTCATGAAATTGGAAGAAGATATTCCCTATAAAGTGCTGGGTGATGAAGAATTGTTGAAACGAATCGTGCAGAATATATTGAAAAACTGTCTGCAATATGCTTCCGGGGAAGTGACGGTTTCTGTTTGCGGGCAAAAGAGTGAACAGAATGGAGGATGCAGTATGATCAGAGTCTGTGCAGTGAATCTGGTTTTGGAAAATTGCAGCATTGATGCAGACAAAGTTTTTAGGCGTTTCTATGTGGGAAATGCAGAACGCAATCGATCTACCGGGCTGGGACTTTCTATTGTAAAACTTCTGGTGGAAAGGATGCAGGGGGAAGTGTTTGCGGGGCAGGACGGTAATATGTTTTATGTAGGGTTTCTTCTTCCTGCTTTAAAGTAGTGTAAGGATTTGACTTGTCCATTCCCTCTATTGACATAAGTATCCTTTCATATATAATAATGATTAGGTAATTGCGAAACTCCCTATTTTCAAAATCTAGTTGTGCAATATAGACAATATCATAAGCAGGGTGCTTTGGAGCCGTTGGTACTTAGGTGCCGTATTTTGGCACCTTATGTACCATTACGAGCGACAAGCAGCGAAAGCGTGCCCAGCGTTGATATTGTCTATATTGTACAACGGTCGGTAACAAAAACGGAGTTTCGCAATTGCCTGATAATAATAATAGGTGATTGTGAAACTCCCTATTTGAAAATAGTTAATTTGAGGTGACTTATGTACAACATAGCGATTTGCGATGATGAAGAAAGCTTTGTTACCGAATTAGCACAACAGTTAAAACGTTACATGGAGGAAACCGGTACCGAGCTTCGTATAACAGTTTTTAGAGATGGAAAAGAATTAGTAGAGAATGATCAGATTGAAATGGATTTGATTTTTCTGGATATCCAGATGAATGAAATGAACGGATTACAGGCAGCAAAACGAATCCGGGAAAAGGATTCAGGGGTGGGAATTATTTTTCTTACTTCTCTCGTAAGTCATGTATTGGAGGGTTATCAATATCAGGCAGTTAATTATATTATCAAGCCAATAAAATACGTTCGTTTAAAGGCAGAGATGGATAGGTGGATTGCCCGGTATAAACAAAACGAAAAGGACCATATTGTAATAACCAATGATAACGGAAAGTATAAAGTATTTTTAAATACACTGCACTATATAGAGACATATCAACGGAATGTGTTGCTCCATACGGATGAACAGGAGATTATTTCCTATAAAAAAATGAAGGATTTTGAGAGGGAGCTTGCGGGCTCCTGTTTTGTTCGATGTCATACCGGATATCTGGTGAATTTATACTTTGTAAAACGGGTGGAAAAACTGGAAATGGAATTGACGACAGGAGAGAAAATTCCCATCAGCCAGCCAAAGCGGAAGATGGTTATGGAAAAATTAGCAGATTACTGGGGGGATATGTTATGATTAGGGCATTGGATATTCTTTCTGTTTTGATGGTCTGGACATATGGGTTTGTATTTTTTTCCATCATAAAAGTATTTCTTCCGCTTCGGAAAAATTGGTTTGCGAAACTAGTGGCTTTTATTGTATGTGTTAACGTTGCAGATTATGTGATCTATTCAAATGATCTGCCGGCACTTTTTGGATGTATGGCATTCTTTTTTGGATATCTTCTCGTGTTTCATAACGGAAGTCTGGTGGAAAAGATATCAGTCCTGCTGATATTTTATCCGGCATTGATTGCAGTGAATTATCTGATGTTAGATATTGGATCAAGAATATTCTTTGGAATGACAGAGGCAAATTCGCAAGAAATAAGCAAATCTCATGAATTATTATTTTTAAGTACACTGGTTCATACGATTTCTCTGTTTTTGAGACTGCTATTTTGGATAGCAGCTTTTGTGGTACTGCGAAAAGTATTGTTGCAGCTTACATCAAGCTTAAGCAACAAAATGTGGATGATGGTGGATATGGTGGGAGGCGCTTCTTTTGTGGCAATTTTTACGATTATCTACTTTATGCCGGAACGTATGATGATTGTATATCCTATTTGCGGAGCTTCTATTTTTTCCAGTTTTGGCTGTATCTGTCTGGTATCGTATATCTGTCAGTCCATGCAGACGGCTTACCGGGCACAGGAGCTTTCCATGAAGTATGGCTTTTATGAGGAGAAGTTAAAAGAGGAGGAGCGGGTGCGTAGTATATACCATGACATGAAAAACCATTTACTTGTTTTAAAGGCGGGGTCTGGTAATGATGAGGCAACAAAAAAAGCAGTGGAAAGCCTGCAAAGCAGGATTGCAGGTTATGAGAATTATCAGCATACCGGGAATGATTTTTTAGATATCATTCTTCGGGACAAGGCAGAAAAGGCAAAGGAAAGCAGGATTGATTTTTCTGCAGTGTTACATATGGAGGACAGTGATTTTATTGCACCGCTGGATATCAGCACCATTTTTGGAAATGCACTGGATAATGCCATTGAAGCCAGCTTGAAACTGCCAGAAGAAGAACGGATGATTATGGTGAAAGCTGTCCGTGTTCACGATTTATTTTCTATTGTGTTTGAAAATAATGCGGTATTATCTTCTAATATGGAGGAAAAAACCACGAAAAAAGATAGGTTCCTTCATGGGTTTGGCATTGCAAATATTAAGAGGGCAGTTGAAAAGTATGATGGTGAATGCATTTTTCAGCATAAGGATGGACGCTTTGTATTAAAACTGATGATACCGGCAGCGGCAATATCGTAGTTACGTAAATTTGGCATTAAAATTCATAGATTTAGCTGAAAAACCTAAGTATTGCAAAACCGAAATACCCCAATATTGACATAGATTCATATGCTTGTTAGAATAGCATATAAGCATATTGTTTATCATAATTCTATGATACGAAAGACACATACTTAAGATATACATAATTGCTAAATGAAATCAATACGGGTAACAATAAATAAGAGAAAATATACAATGCATTGGGGGGAAGGATATGTACCATTGCCATATTCATTTTTATTTAATAGGGCATCAGCATAGAATATTTAATATGATAAAGGAAATGTCTCCGCTTGAACATTTTACGCATGAGTTTTTTGAAAGTGTAAAGCCGGAGGCAGAACTGATATCCAAGGCGGATGTGATTCTTGTTGATTTACAGGACATGGATGCAAAAGAAGCATTGCAGGTGCTGATTTTAAGAAAAACCAAGGATGCCGAGTTGATTCTTCTTGCAGATGCAAATCAGATCATGTTTTTGAAAGATGAATTGTCTGAAGTCAAGGATATATGGACAATGCCTATGTCAGATGAGGAAATAAAATTCCGTTTTTTAAGATGGCAGCAAACCTGTAAAATGAGTAAAGACTTTTGGCAGACGAGCCATTATTTGGAGACTACCATTAACAATATTCCGAATCTGGTCTGGTATAAAGATAAAGATGGCATACATGAGAAAGTGAATGACAGTTTTTGTAAAACGGTTAATAAAACCAAGGAGCAGGTGGAAGGACGTAATCATGCTTATATTTGGGATGTTGAGCACGATGATCCTGCTTGTGTGGAATCAGAGCAGGAGGTCATGCACAAGAAAAAAACCTGTATATCTGAAGAAACGATCAAAACCGGAGATGGAATGAGACTGCTTACGACTTATAAATCCCCTTTATATGATTTGGATGACAGTGTAATGGGGACAGTGGGCGTAGCGATTGATGTGACACAAGAGCGTGCTTATGAGCAGGATATTATCGATAAGAACCGTACATTGGAAACACTTTTTACGACTATGGATTGCGGGGTGTTGTGCCATACGGTAGATGGGTCACGGATTCTCAGAGTGAATGAGGCAGCGTTAAAGCTTTTGGGATATGAGTCCCAGGATGAATTAATGGCAGAGGGATTTGATATGGTTGCGTCATCCGTTGTGGCTGAAGACAGAGAAAAGATTCGGGGATGTATTGAAAGTCTGAAAAAGGAGGGGGACAGTGCTACCATAGAATACCGTGTACAGCATGCAGATGGGGAAATATTACATATTATGGGTAATATTAAACTTTTAATGGAGAACGGAGAGCCGTTTTATCAGCGCTTTCTTTTGGACTGCACGACTCAGAAGCTGCAGGAAAAAAGAGAACGGGAGGAAAATGAGAGACACCAGATGGAGCTGGTTCATGCACTAAGTATAGACTATAATCTTGTTTGTTTTTTTGATCTTGATACGGGTAAGGGGAGTCTGCTTCAGATTGCTGACTGCAAAAGTCATATATTAGCTTCTATCTTTAATGGAGAACGGTCATTGAAAGACAGTATAGAGCTTTACATACAGACCTGTGTCTATGAAGATGATAGAGAAATGATGCGGCAGGCAGTATCGCAGAATAGCCTGAAAAAAGAACTGACGGAAAAAAGAATGTATTACATTAATTACCGTACTTATTGTAATAGTGAAATAAGATATTTTCAGATGAAGGCGGTACGTGCAGGAGCATGGGAAGGCAGCTATGGTGTTGTCTTAGGATTCCGTAGTGTAGATGAGGAAATCCGTAGTGAAATGGAGAAAAAAAGTCAATTGGAGGAAGCCTTATTACAGGCAAATAAGGCAAATGAGGCGAAGAGTGTATTTCTGTCTAATATGTCACATGATATCCGGACCCCAATGAATGCAATTGTCGGATTTACGAATTTAGCACTTACCCATATTGAGCGAAGGAATCAGATAGAGGAGTATCTGGGAAAGATTATGACATCGGGAAATCATTTGCTGAGTCTGATTAATGATGTTTTGGATATGAGTCGTATCGAAAGCGGTAAGATACAGTTAGATGAAAAACCATGCAGTCTGTCAGATGTTTTACAGGAGTTACACAGTATTTTGCAGGCGGATGTTCATGCAAAGCAGCTTGAACTGCATATAGATGCTGTGGATGTTCGGAATGAAGACATTTATTGTGATAAGCTGCGGCTGAATCAGATATTGCTGAATCTCCTCAGCAATGCCGTTAAGTATACCAATGAGGGTGGTACTGTCAGTCTGAAGCTTACGGAAAAACCGGGAGCACCGGAGGGCTGTGCAAATTATGAATTTACAGTTGAGGATACCGGAATCGGTATGAGTGAGGAGTTCTTGGCACATATTTTTGAACCCTTTGAAAGAGAAAGGAATTCTACGATCAGCGGAATTCAGGGAACCGGTCTTGGAATGGCGATTACAAAAAATATCATAGACATGATGGGAGGCTCCATTCAAGTAGAAAGTGAACAGGGTGTAGGTACAAAGGTTACTATTTTCTTTACATTCCGTTTATGTTCCAAAGGAGTAGTATCACAGGATATACCGGTATTAAAAAGAAGTGATAGAGCAGCAAATGCAGGTGGAGAGAGAGAACCAGGTGCCGGTGAAGGCAGTGCAGCCTCGGGTACAAGGCGGATTTTGCTTGCAGAGGACGTCGAAATGAATCAGGAGATTGCGGTAGCAATTTTAGAAGAGGCAGGGTATGATACAGATGTTGCAGAAAATGGACAGATTGCTGTGGAGATGTTGAAAAAATCCAAGCCGGGATATTATCAGTTGGTGCTGATGGATATCCAGATGCCGGTAATGAATGGTTATGATGCCACGAAAGCAATCCGCAGTCTGGAGAATAAGAAATTATCGTCAATTCCGATTATAGCGATGTCTGCTAATGCGTTTGAGGAAGATAAGCAGGAGGCTTTAAAGTGTGGAATGAACGGTCATATAGCAAAGCCGATTGATGTCAAAAATTTATTTGATACACTGGATAAAATTCTGGCATAAGTATCATGTTTATAAAAAGGAAAAGAGAATAGTTAAGATGGAAGAATGATAGTTTCATGCTTCTGTCTTAACTGTTTTTTTATTTATAGGAAAAAATTATATTAATTTATACAGTGTGAATATTAGTTTAGGCAATGCATATTGAACAAAAAAACAGAGATGGATATGATGTCAGTAACATGAAGGAATAGAAAAGCTGTTTTAGAAAACAATCAGTAGAGGAGGAAAACGTGATGTTACAGGAAGATATCGTTTTAAAAGCATCTCATTTAAAAAAATATTATGGCAAAGAGGAGAGTCTGGTAAAAGCACTGGATGATGTTAGTGTATCCATTGAAAAAGGCACATTTGCGGCCATTATTGGGACATCCGGTTCCGGCAAATCCACGCTGTTAAATATGTTAGGTGGGTTAGATGTTCCAACGGAGGGCTCTATTCATGTGGAAAATCAGGAGATTCAGAAAATGAGCGATGAGGAACTTACTTTATTCCGAAGAAGGAGGATTGGATTTATTTTTCAGAATTATAATCTGATTCCTTATCTTACCGCTTATGAAAATGTAGTGCTGCCAATCCGTTTAGACGGTAAAGTGGAGGATAAACAGTTTATGCAGGAAGTTTTGGAATTTTTGGAATTAGAGGATAAAATGGATAAATATCCGAGTCATTTGTCAGGCGGACAACAGCAAAGGGTTGCTATTGCAAGGGCGCTGACCGCAAAGCCGGCTATTATTCTTGCAGATGAACCCACCGGAAATCTGGACAGCCGTACCAGCGATGCAGTCATTGATTTGCTGAAACATACTAGTAAAAAGTTTTATCAGACTATTGTTATGATTACCCATAATCCGAAAATTGCTGCTCAGGCAGATGTTCAAATTCGGATTGAGGATGGAAAAGTTGCATTGGATTAAAAAGGGGGAAAACAGGTATGAGTAAGAAAAGAATACAATCCCGTATGATCGCCGAGATGGCAAAAAGCAGTTTAAAGGCAGGGCGGCTTAAGAATATTTTTGTTATGGTTACGATATTTTTATCAGTCAGTCTGTTGTCAGGCATTCTTTTGTTTGCAGTGGGACAACAGGAAGAGACGAGGAGACAGTTAAGCCACGTGCAGCATGTGGTTTATTATGAGTTGTCTGCGGAGCAGATGGGGAAACTGAAGCAGGACGGCAGAATCCGGTATCTGTTAGAGGCAAAAAGCGGAATTACTTCGGAACTGGATGGATATTCCGTAACCCCCTGGTATGTCAGTGAACTGTCTGATGAGATTTTTGTAGGAGAACTGACGGAAGGGACACTTCCGGCAAAAGGGAATCAGGCAGCAGTACAGGCAGCCCTGCTGGAAAAAATGGGCATAGAGCCAAAGATAGGAGAAACCTTTAAAATAACGTTTTATGATGGTAATACAGAAAGTTTTGAAGTTTCCGGTATTTTAAAGGGTTCAGATTCCAATAAGAATTTTGCTGTCATGCTGTCAAAGGAATACGCAGAAAACGGCACCCAGCTTTCTTCTCAACACTATGCATTTTATACCAAAATAAAAGGTGCGGAAGAAATGGGAAAAAAAGAATGTAAGGAACTGATTTACCAGATTGGATTAGAGGCCGGAATGGAATATAAATATATTAATCCAACCAAACCATTTTTAGATTCCCTGAGTATGGATTCCCAGATGGTATTGTTAAGTGCAGGTATTGGAGTTGTTATTTTGGTTGCCTGTATCCTTGTTATTTACGGAGTATTTTATATTTCTGTTATCGGAAGAATTCATCAGTTTGGACAGCTTCGAACCATTGGAATGACAAGAAAGCAGATTAAGCGGTTTGTAAAGAAGGAAGGAAGCAGGTTGTTTTGCAGGGCATTGCCCTTTGGACTCTTAGCCGGTGGAATTGCCGGATATCTAATGAAACCGGAGGGATGGAGTTTCAAAAATGCAGTTTGTATTTTTATACTGGTCACAATTATAAATTATATGATCACCATGATTTCAATCTTAAAGCCAGCGAAGCTTGCAGCAGATATTTCCCCGATGGAAGCACTTCGCTATCATGGTTCTGTCAAAATGAAGAAGGCAGGAAATAAGAAGGTCTGCAGAAAATTAACGCCGTTGGCACTGGGATTTATAAATTTTTCAAAGAACAAAAAGAAAACGGTCATTACGATGCTGTCCTTAGGACTTGGAGGGATTCTATTTATGGTGGCTGCAACGTATATGTGCTCTTTTAACCGGGACCAGTACTCCAGACAATTAGATTTTAAAGAGGGAGAATATGTGATTCATATTCCGGCATCGGCAATTGAATTAAATGAACATGGAATGAGTGGAATTCAGAGTAATTCCCCTTTGTCGGATATGCTGCTTTCTTCGATTGAACAGATAAAAGGAGTAAAGAAAGTAATACGGACAAAGGAGTTGGGAATACAGTTTGATTATGAGAAAGAGAAAGAATATGGCACAGATGACAGTGTAATCCCTGTTACGGAGGAAGAAGCAAAGGAACTTTTAAATAAAGCAGAAGCAGGCAGCGTGAATATGGCTCAATTTATGTCAGGAGATTACGTCTTTATTCGAGGTAATTCAATAGTAGAGGAGGTTTTTGGATGGCAGTTTGCCATTGGAGAAAAGGTGGTATTACATTACTGGACCGGTTCGAAGATGGATGAAAGGGAAGTAGAGATAGCCGGATTTCTGGATGCAGATTATAAAGCAGAACAGGATGGCTGGTTTGTTATGCCGGAGGCGGCATTGAAAGGCTGGGTGGAATTTGATCATTTTGACAGCAGGTGGGTTATTTCTACTGAGAAAGAACAGGAGCAGGCAGTCGGCGGGGAATTAAAAAACCTGCTTGCAAAAGAAACGGAACTGGAGCTTAGTACCCTGCAGGATAGAAGAGAGATGGATCAGGAGAATATTTCCCGAATGTTTGGGGCAATCACAGGACTTTCTATCTTTATTATGATGTTTAGCATTTTAAGTATGATGAATACATTGATTACCAATATTGTAACAAGGAAGCAGGAGCTTGCTATGTTAGAATCCATCGGTATGGGAAGAACACAGATACAGAATATGATTTTAGGAGAGTGTTTTACATTATCAGGTGTCAATATTTTAATTACAGTACTTTTGGGAACGGGGGCAGGATATGCACTATGCAGTGCTTTAGATCATATAGGTGCCCATTATATGAAGTTTTGTTTTCCGCTCTGGTTTTTCGTTGCCTATGTTATTCTTTTACTGATCGTACCTACCGTGATTACTTTGGTTTCACTTGGTAATTTTTCAAAGGAGGAATTAGTGGAACGTTTAAGAGGTATGGAGGGGTAGAAGAAAAAATTGTTATTCCTTTTAAAGAAAAAATTACCTTCATCAATGGATTTGACTTTTGTATAGCAATATTAAATATTTTTTGATAAAATGAAAATATGATGTTGGGGTTAAAATGTTTTTTACAATGGAGTTTAGGATGAAAGAGAAAGGAATATTTAATACAATCTTTGTTATGGGACTTTTGATCAGCATGACCGCGTTTTTGTTTTTCCCATTGATTTGGATGAGACTTATAAAGGGATTTTAGTTATTTATATGCTGGCTGCTGTAGTGGTTTTTGGTATTGCTGCCGGATTTGGTGTAATGGAATGTGGTGGATTTTCAGGAATCGGAAGACTGCTTCTTATTTCAGCAGTTCTATTGATTACAATGGCGGTCTGCTGTCAATATTTAGATGTGATTCCGTCTGATATTAAGGATTGCGGTGTTTATACATTTACAGCTTTTGAAGGGAAACATGAGATAACAGGAGGTGATTCCAGAAAGAATTATCGAAAAGACAACTATTATGTAACATATGCCATTCAGCTTGAAAATGGCGAACAGATATCCTTTTCTGAAAAAGTATTCAGTGAGACAAAAATGAAAGAATTGGTAGACAAACAGGATAAAAAGCTCAAAAGGGTTATTGAGCATCAAAAAGGATATTATCTTTTTGGAAATGCAGAGGATACAAAAGAAATGATTCTGGAGGATTTAACGGGGTGGACAAAACCTGTTTATCTGATGGCGGCTGTTTACGCAGGTGGAGGAATTCTGTTGTTTTTGGCTGGTCAGTTCCGAAAAAAAGGGAATAAAGCGGAGTGGACTTTGATAATAGACGGAGAAGAACAGGAAAAAGTAGATTGGAGGAGCATAGAAAAGGCGGTTATGAATCTGAATGTAACGGAAGAAGAGGCATCCGTGGTATTAGTCCGGTATATGGATTCGGATAAGGAAGAATATCTGCAGTTTTTTGCAGATTTGGATTCGGAAGGAGAGCTTTTTTTATAGTTGACCGAGGAATCTGCAGGGAGGAAGAGGTGGCAGATTATTATGTTCATGATACGCACGGGTCCAAAGATATGTTTTTCCCTATGGAGGAAGAGCAGGCAGGTCATTACATTCATAATACCGATGACCTTGAAGAAGTGAAGGAAATATTCCGGTTGTATTATAAAAAAGGTATCATTTATTATGATCAGTTTGAGGAGTTTCAACAGTTATGAGATAAAGGGGACAGAATGAAGGAGCAGAGAGTGAGAATCATTGATATTGCAGAGGAATTAGGAGTCAGTACGGCAACCGTTTCTAATGTAATACATGGGAAAACAGATAAAATATCAGATGAGACAGTAAAACGCCAGAGTGTAAAAAGGAACCGGACAGATAACTGAATCGGCAGTAATTTGTTATTATTAACAAAATGAACGTTTCATTTTTGGAATGGGTTATGCGTTTAACCTATTGTGAAGTGAGGACACCTCAGTTAAGATAGAATTATACGGGGGTGTGATATGGAACAGGAAAAATCATTTTATAAAGTTGTGCTTAGTATAGCAATGCCGGTGACATTACAGTCATTGCTTCAGTCCTCGTTTAGTGTAGTTGATCAGGTGATGACCGGTCAGCTTGGAAGTACCAATATTGCGGGAATCGGGCTTGCAGGTAAATTTTCCTCTCTCTTTTCCGTGTTGGTTTCTGCGATTGGTGCGGTGGCGGGAATTATGATTGCACAGTATATCGGAAAAAAGGATAGCCGGGAAGTAGGAAGAAGTTTCTTTGTGAATCTGTTTATGGCAGTTGCGATTGCCATTCTATTTACGATAGTCTGTGGTATTTTTCCGGAATGGATTATGGGTGTGTATACGAAGGATATTATGACAAAAGAGGTTGCTGCGGGATATCTGCGTATCATAGCAATATCGTATCTTCCGATGGCAGTAAATACGCTGCTTGCAACATTGATGCGCTGTATGGATGCAGCGGTATTGCCGTTGTATGCCGGTATTTTTGCAACCGTTGCCAATACAGGATTGAATTATGTATTGATTTTCGGTAAATGTGGTCTGCCGGAAATGGGAGTGAAAGGAGCGGCACTTGCCACTGTGATTTCCCAGGTGATCGGCTGTCTTTTCATTTTAATATTATTTTGGGGATACTATAGAAAGCAGACATTTAAGCTGAAATTTGCTTTTCATCTGGATGCGGCGGGAAAAGTGCAGTATATAGGAATTTTAATGCCGATACTTGCCTGTGAGTTTTTATGGAGTCTCGGTGAAAATGTGTATGCGGCAATTTATGGACATATCGGAACCATTCCCTGTGCAGCTATGACGCTGACCACACCGGTACAGGTATTGTTTATGGGTGCTTTAAGCGGGTTGTCTCAGGCATCGGCTATTCTGATTGGAAAGACGCTGGGAAGCCGGCAGCATGAAAAGGCATACCAGGAATCAAAGAAGCTGCTGAAGTATGGATTGATTGGTTCGCTTGTTCTTTCGGTAATACTGATCATCATAAGGGGATTTTATGTACAGATTTATCATGTGGAAACGGGAGTAAAGGAAATTGCGGTACAGATTCTGATGGCATTTGCTCTGGTTGCTCCGGTGAAGGTATTGAATATGATTTTAGGCGGTGGCATTATCCGGAGCGGTGGCAAAACCAAATATGTGATGTGGATTGATATCATTGGAACATGGGGATTTGGAGTCTGGTTAGGGTTGCTGGCAGCCTTTGTGTGGAAATTATCGATACCGTATGTTTATTTTATCCTGTCCTTAGAAGAGTGCGTAAGACTTGCCATTTCGTTATTGGTATTCCAACGTAAGAATTGGATGAGAAGCTTAAAATAACTATTTGGTATAGAGCTGTCGCGAGGGCACTGCTTTTCGGTATTTAAGAGGTGAATTCCCATAACAGGTTTTAAAGGTACGGATGAAATAACTGACATTGGAAAATCCGGAACGCAGAGCGATTTCCGTAATGGACAATTCTGTTGTCTCTAAAAGTCTTTTTGCGTGAGTTAACCGTAAGTGATTAACATAATCTGAAAATGTCAGATAAAAGTGTTCTTTAAAATAGCGGGAAATATATTTTTCCGACAAATGAAACTGTCTGGCGAGGTCTTGCAGAGTAATTTTGTCCGTATAACAGCTCTGAATAAAAGCAAGCAGTTCCTTCTGCATATTTGTTCCGTTTCCCAGAGCAGGGTGGATGAGGGAAGGGATTTCTAAAATTTGTTGAAAAAACTGAAGAAGCAGGATGCGTGTTCCAATCTGTCGCATAGGAGCATCCTTTTGATTCATCGTAATCATTTCCTCAAGAAGTGGACAGAGTTTATCTGCCACGGACGTGTCTGAAATAGCATGTTCAAATACAAGCTGACCGCTTCTAAGAGGTTGAAACAGCGTAGTCTCCAATTCGTCAATGGATTGAAAAGAGATAAATTCCAGAGGAAACAGCAGGGTGTAATATGCTACAGAAAGATCAGAAGAATCCATAAGATGCAGTTCTCTTGGGTTTACCAAAAAAATAGATCCTGCTGATCCGGTATAATCCTGTTCATGAATGGAAACGTGTAAAAGACCCTGCTTGATATAAATGATTTCAAATTCATCATGCCAGTGCACCGGAAACTGAAATGTCTGTCTGACATGGTGGATGAAGTATTGGTCGTATGGATATTCTTTTGTGCCGTGTGGTGTGTTTTCTTTTAATTCTAAGATCATATGATAACCCTCCCAGATTCTTTCTGCTTGATTTTAACAGAAAAGTAGAAATAGTGCAATTTTTTATTGATAAAATGCAAGTATTGTTAAAAAATATGGGATAAAATGTAAGAAATAATTACAAATTAGGGAGGCGGACATGAAGGGTGAAAGAAAGAGCTTAGGACAACTTTTTGTACCGATTTGCCTGGAAACGTTATGTTATATGCTGGCAGGAATGGTGGATACATTAATGTTATCTTCTGTAAATGATCAGGCAGTTGGAGCGGTGGGAACAGCGAATACATATATTGGGATTTTTATTATCATGTTTTCTGTCGTATCATCTGGTATGATTGCTGTCATGACCCAGTATATCGGAGCAGGAAGAAATGGTGTGGCATATCAGGCGAAACAGCTTGGGTTTATTTTTAGTGCTGTTTTGGGTGTGATTCTTTCTGTGCTTCTTTATTTTTTTGCTGAACCGGTGCTGAATCTGGTAGGAGTAGCGGATCTGCTTTTAGATTATGCAGTAACATATTTAAAAATTGTGGGGGGAAGCTGTATTTTAAATGCACTGATTCCCATTTATTCCAGTTATCTGCGTGCCTTCGGGTATACAAAACAGCCATTATTTGCAACAATTACAGGGAATGTAGTGAATTTTATATTAAATGCATTTTTTTTATTTGTGTTTGATATGGGTGTAATGGGAGTTGCGATCGCAACTGTGATCTCCCGTGTGATCAATCTGGTTATGATTGTGATTGCAGCACGGTATCTGATTCATGCAAAAGAGGAACCGGAACGTCTGCCTAATATTGAGGTGTTTGGAAAGATTATCAGAGTTGGCCTTCCGTCTGCAATGGAAACGGCATTATATAATCTGGCAATGACCATTATTATCCGGTTTCTGAATCAGATGGATGCAGATGGATTAAATGTAACGGCACGTTCCTATGCCATGCAGATTACAAATTTTTCTTATTGTGTTGGTGCAGCACTGGCTCAGGCAAATGCAATTATGACAGGGTGGCGGATTGGTGCAGGAGAATACGATGAATGTGACAGGGGAACGAAAAAAGCGGCATGGATCGGTATTGCGGTGGCAGCGGGAATGGCAGCTCTGCTTGCTGCTTTATCAGGACTGCTGATGCACTGGTTTACAGACGATTCAGAAATGATTGCATTAGTGAGTAAACTATTAGTAATTGACATTGTTTTAGAAATGGGACGCGTCAGCAATCTTGTGTTTGGGAATGCACTAAAAACCAGTGGAGATGCAGTATTTACAACAGTCATAGCCGCAATCTTTATGTATGTTTGTGCGGTGGGTGGAACCTATCTGTTAGGAATCCGTTTGGATATGCTGGTAGTGGGTGCATATATCGGTATGGCAGCGGATGAATGTATCCGTGCTGTCTGTATGTTTTTCCGCTGGCAAAGTGGAAAATGGAGAGAGAAGGAGCTGATTCACAGAGAAGAAGCCCCTTCATAATTTATTTCCAATATTTTTTCTTGTCATCTTCTGTAATAGTGCGAAGAACCCGGCAGGGATTTCCTGCTGCAATTACACCAGAAGGAATATCTTTTGTAACCACGCTTCCTCCGGCAATAACGGTGTTATCTTCAATGGTAACACCGGGCATGATGGATACGCTTCCGCCAATCCAGACATTATTTCCAATGGTAATCGGCCAGGCGATTTCCAGACCTTGATTTCTTTGTTCTACATCCAGTGCGTGACCGGCAGTATAAAAGCCGCAGTTAGGAGCAATAAAACAGTTATCTCCAAAGGTTACCTTTGCGGCGTCCAGTATTACCAGATTGTGATTCGAGTAGAAGTTCTCGCCGATTTCAATGTTATATCCGTAATCACACCAAAAACTCTGTTCAATCCAAAAATGTTCACCGGTTTTTCCGAATAATTTTTTGATAATATTTGTGCGTTCTTCTGTGTTAGAAGGCATTAACTGATTATATTTTGCACATAAATCTTTGCATTGTATCCGTTCTGCTGCAAGTTCTTCATCGTAGTTTGCATCATATAACATTCCAGCCTGCATTTTTTCTTTTTCTGTCATGGTTTCCTCCATTCCTTTCTTTTGATATATTCAGATAGATAATTGTGAAATTTCCTATTTTCAAAATCTAGTTGTACAATATAAACAATGTCATAAGCAGCGAAAGCGTGCCCGGCGTTGATTTTGTTTATATTGTATAACGGTGGGTAATGAAAACAGAGTTTGGCAATTACCTAGATATATTCATAATATATCAGGCGAAAAGAATATGCAAGACAGAACTGTTACCTATGCTGCTCTAACGAAATATAATTTTCTTTGATGTAATTTGAAAGTTTAATGGGAAATGAAAGGAAAATGATAAAATGTATCATTTATGTGCTTGACGGAGAGAATAAAAACAGATAATATAAATATTCAATTAGTTAAAACTAACGATAAAGGAGGGAGCATGAGAAGGGAAATATTTGAAATTGTTCGAGGAATGGACTTGACGGATATCGAAACACAATTGGCACTACAATGTGCACCGCTTATTGCAGGTCTTAAAATGTCCAATTTATTGATTGCAGAAGGTGATAGTTTTTATGAGGTAAAACAAATTTTGAAGGATACCAGTATTTCCTGTTTTGTATTATCTAAGACAGAGCAGAGATTAATGGCTATCCTATATCATCACGAAAAATTAGAACAATATCTATCGGAACGGAATGTAAAAGTATTTTTAAGGAAATGTGGATATCAGGAGACTTCGTTAAGCAAGACACTTTCTGTATTTTGGCTTCGTTATCAGAAGTATGTATCAGGAAAAGGGGAATTCCCACATGAAATGGGGGTGTTTTTGGGATATCCAATCGAGGATGTGGAAGGATTTATGAAAAATGCGGGAGAGAATTTTTTATATACAGGGTATTGGAAGGTATATGCAAATCTGTCGGTAAAGATTTCTTTATTCCGTGAGTTTGAGATAGCCAGAGAAACACTGATACAACTGGTTTCCATTGGGGTTAGGATAGCGGATATTATAAAATTTTATGGCAATAGAGAGTTAAAGGGGGCAGCATGTGTACTTGGTTATCCTGTTTTTATTTAAGAAAATGCATACAATATAATAAAAAGAACGGCTAATCCAAGCAACAGAATGAAATGTTGTCCAAGAATAATACTGACAACCCATGTTATCAGAAGCAGAGCAATTAGAATCAGCATGGTAATCCGGAATAATATAAGCATTTTTGACTTTCTGGTCAGGGCAGCTATGAAATACACTGTAATCATAATGGCGGCTGCAGTCATAATTAAAATAAGTAATATCTTCATACCATCACCTCTTTGTGTTAGAAAACTATAGTCGAGCTCTTTGTCTTATTATATCTTTTTTCTCGACAAAATGGAATAGGATTTCTTCATAAACTCGTTATAATTGTGAAAAAACAGGGAATGCTAAATATAAGAAAAAAAGATTCATATTGCAAGGAATATCGAAAAGGAGATTATATCAGATGAACTATTTGGAAATTGAAAAGGTAATTGGAAGAGAAATTATGGATTCAAGAGGGAATCCTACGGTTGAAGCAGAAGTAACATTAATGGATGGAACGGTTGCAAGAGGAACGGCTCCCAGCGGAGCTTCCACGGGTGAGTTTGAAGCTTTGGAGTTAAGGGATGGAGATAAAGGAAGATATCTGGGAAAAGGTGTTACGAAGGCTGTTGAAAACATTAATACAGTGATTTGTGATGCGGTGAAAGGCTTAGATGCTTCTGATATCTATGCAGTGGACAAAGCTATGATAGAGGCAGATGGAACAAAGGATAAATCCAATCTGGGGGCAAATGCAATTCTTGCAGTATCGATTGCGGCAGCAAGGGCGGCTTCCATTGCTTTGGATATGCCGTTATATCGCTTTATAGGAGGTATTTCCGGCAACCGGCTTCCGGTTCCAATGATGAATATTCTAAATGGTGGTGCCCATGCAGCAAATACGGTAGATGTACAGGAATTTATGATTATGCCGGTGGGAGCCTCAAGCTTTAAAGAAGCACTTCGCTGGTGTGCAGAGGTATTTCATGCGTTGGCAGCATTATTAAAGTCAAAGGGGCTTGCTACTTCGGTTGGAGATGAGGGTGGATTTGCACCGGATCTTGCGAGTGATGAAGAGGCAATTCAGTATATTTTAGAGGCGGTAAAAAATGCAGGCTATGAGCCGGAAAAGGACTTTATGATTGCTATGGATGCGGCATCCTCTGAGTGGAAGGGCACAGGCAGGGGGGAATATGTACTGCCAAAGGCAGGAACAAAATTTACTTCTGCAGAATTGATTGAACATTGGAAACAACTGGTGGATAAGTACCCGATCATTTCTATTGAAGATGCGTTGGACGAAGAAGACTGGGAGGGCTGGCAGTTACTTACCAGAGAGCTTGGGGATAAAATTCAGCTTGTAGGAGATGATTTATTTGTCACAAATACAGAACGTCTGGAAAAGGGAATTGAACAGGGGGCAGGCAATTCCATTTTGATTAAATTAAATCAGATTGGTTCTGTGTCAGAGACGCTGGAGGCGATTAAGATGGCTCACAAGGCAGGTTACACAGCGATTTCTTCTCATCGCTCCGGTGAAACGGAGGATACAACGATTGCGGATTTGGCAGTTGCATTAAATACCTGTCAGATTAAGACCGGTGCACCTAGTAGGACAGAGCGTGTTGCAAAATATAACCAACTGCTCAGGATTGAAGAAAGTCTTGGTACAGGTGCAGTTTATCCGGGTATGCAGGCATTTAACGTGAAGAGGTAGCCTGATCAGGCTGTGATATCTTTCTTTAGAGTATATCAATTAATATGATATTAGAAAACACTTCTTATATGTGATTCATTGTAGGTAATTGCAAAATTCTGTTTTCGTTACCGACCGCCTCACAATATAGACAATATCAACACTGGGCACGCTTTCGCTGCTTGTCGCTCGTAATGGTACATAAGGTGCCAAAGTACGGCACCTAAGTACCAACGGCTCCAAAGCACCCTGCTTATGATATTGTCTATATTGCACAACTAGATTTTGAAAATAAAGAGTTTCGTAATTGCCTAGATTCATTGTCTTATAAGGAGTGTTTTTTCTGTAATTTGTAATAATAGGCTTTGTAAGATTGATGCTTTGTTGGCTACAGTGGGGTTATTGAATATATATAGTTTTAATGTGCAACATAAGGTTGCGTAATTGCAACTGCTGGTTGGTTGATAGAATGGTGTTTTGATGATAATATATAGTTGTTACTTTAAATTAAAAGTAGGAATAAGGAAAGGGAGGATTTAAGAATATGAGAGCAAAAAAAGAATATGATTGTGATGTTTGCTGTCTTCTTACTTATGTTATGGATACCAAAAGAAGCATCGGCAGCGGGGGTAGTAAACGGTTCCTGTGGGGAAAACAGCCAGTATTCTTATAATACGGGTACAAAGGTTTTAACAATTTCCGGAACCGGTCAAGTAACGGATCAATCGTGGAAATCTTATAAGAAAGATATTAAAAAGGTTGTAGTCAATGAGGGAATTACAGGAATTGGAGGCAGTGCTTTTGATGGCTGTACAGAATTGTCCGTTGTCACACTGCCGAAGTCTTTGACATCGATCGGATTTTATTCCTTTGCAAACTGCACGTCCTTAAAAAATATTACGATACCGAAGAATGTGACAGAGAGTGGAGGAAATTGTTTTACGAATTCAGGAGTGACTACCGTAAGCTTTGAGGGAGAAACTACAGAAGTGGCGTATGGTTTGTTTGCAGATTGCAAGAATTTGATCACCATCCATTTTCCGCAGACAATAAAAAAGATTGGAAACGGTGCTTTTGAGGGCTGTACAGGATTGTCCGCTGTCACACTGCCGAAGTCTTTGACATCGATAGGATTTTATTCCTTTGCAAGATGCACGTCTTTAAAAAATATTACGATACCGAAGAATGCGACAGAGGGTGAGGGACATTGTTTTGACAATTCAGGAGTGGCTACCGTAACCTTTGAAGAAGGAATGACAGAAGTAAAAGACAGTTTTTTTGAGGACTGTAAAAACTTGACCACCATCCATTTTCCGCAGACAATAAAAAAGATTGGAGACAGTGCTTTTGCTGGCTGTACAGGGCTGACTACTGTTACACTTCCGTGGTATTTGCAGGAAATCGGCTTTTATTCCTTCGCAAACTGTTCCAATCTTAAAAAGATTACGATTTATCAGAATGTGAAGAAAATTAATGATTATGCGTTTAGTAATGTAACCGGTCTTACAATCTGTGGTAAGAAAGGAACAAAGGCACAAACCTTTGCAAAGGACAAGAAATATTCTTTTGCAGCATGTAAGGTTCCTGCGTTAAAGGGGATTACATATAAAAAGGGAAATCTTAAGTATACGGTGGTAACGGATTATATTAACGGAAAAGTGACTGTGTGTGTAACCGGAATGGGTAAAAAAGCGTCTTCTGTTACAATTCCGAATACAGTAAAATTAGAAAACTATAAATATAAAGTAACTAAGATTAACAAAAAGGCATTTTATAAAAAATCTGCTTTAAAAAAGGTTACGATTAAGGCAACCGGTATTACGAAAGTCGGAAGCAATGCATTTGGTAAAATCAATCAAAGGGCAATTATCTATGTGCCAAAGAGTAAGTACAAACAATATAATAAAATGTTGAAAAAAGCAGGAGTGAAATCTCCGATGAAAATTAAGAAAAGGTAAAGAAAAAACAAATAGGGATTGTTAAAAAATTATAATCAGATATAAAAAGATTAATAGGAGCCAATCGGCATGGATTAAAATTACTGCTGGTTGGCTCTAGCTGTTATATTCGGTTACTTGCGGTGGGAGTGCTGGCTTGGTATAATATCACTAACCGGAGTAAAACGGAGATAATGACCTGTGTAGACATCAGCGGGAATAAAGCCCGTTTCTTGGGGTGAACTTGCTAAAATAGATGCCAAATCATCCCCTGTAGCTTTGCCGCGGAGGATTTGACTGTAATGTAAGGTCTAAAATTGATAGAGGGGAGAGAAAGTATGCTTGATGCAATTTACAACCGTAGAAGTATACGGAAATACAAACCGGACAAAGTACCTTCTGATATACTGAATCACATTCTTGATGCAGGCAGAGCTGCACCTTCCGGTAAGAATAAACAGCCTTGGAAATTTGTTATATATGGGGGAGAGAAGAAAAAAGAACTGTTAGCCGTTATGAAATCCGGTCTTAATCGGGAACGAAAAGGAGAAGCACATTTGCCGGCATCAGGTCAGGGATTGCCGGATGCGTATAATACACTTCGCATTATGGAGGAGGCACCTGTTATTTTGATGGTGATAAATACCTATGGAAAAAGTCCTTTTGACGAAATTACAGCGGATGAGAGAGTAACGGAGATTGTGGATACGCTTTCAATTGGAGCAGCGATTGAAAATATGCTGTTAAAAGCACAGGATTTGGGAATAGGGACATTATGGATTGCAAATACTTGTTTTGCTTATTCCGAGCTTGCAAGGTACATGAATGTGAAAGGGCAGTTAGTGGGGGCAGTCGCATTAGGGTATGCTAATGAGATGCCAAAGGCAAGGCCAAGAAAACGGCTTGAAGATATTACGGAGTATCACTTTTGACGATTTTGGTCGGACTGCGGTGTTTGTAAATATAGTGTGAAATTTCATAGATATTATAGAAAAAATATGATAAAATGAAATATAAGAAATCATGAGCACTGCTCATGATATATTGGGTTTAAAGGGATATTTGAGTAATGCTGCCATAAAATAAAATCAGGAAAAGGTATACGAAAAAGATATATGAAAAAGATAGGAATTGTCTGTTGTTCTAATGGACAGCAGAATATAATGAAGCCGCAATTCAATCATCTGACGAACATATTAAAGGATATGGGAATTCAGCCGTGTTATAGTGATTTTTTGTATGAACAAGACGGAGTGCGGAGTGGAACGGGAATCCAGCGGGCAGAAACGTTGATGGAATTTTACAGGGACGATTCCATTTCCGGCATTTTTGATATCTCAGGGGGAGATATTGCAAATGAAGTGCTGCCGTATCTGGATTATAGACAGATTGCAAAGAAAAACAAACCGTTTTTCGGATATAGTGACCTGACAACGGTTCTCAACGCAATTTACACAAAAACAGGAAAAGAAACTGGATTATACCAGCTTAAGAACCTGTTCGGTGAGAACAGTGGAAGGCAGATAAAACAGTTTGCTTCCGCGTTTCTGGAAGGAGGGGATGAACTATTTGATTTTCGGTATCATTTTCTTCAAGGGGAAAGGATGGAGGGAATCATGGTGGGGGGAAACATCCGTTGTTTTTTAAAACTGGCGGGAACAGAGTATTTTCCGGATTTAGAGAGAAAACTTCTTTTGCTGGAAGCTCGCAGTGGAGAAATGCCGCAAATGATAACGTATTTTTCGCAGCTTGCCCAAATAGGAGTATTTTGTAAAATCAATGGAATCCTTCTTGGTACTTTTACAAAACTAGAAGCGGCGGGGCAGGAAAGGGAGTTAGAACAGATGGTATTGGAATTTGCAAAGGGGGTACCGGTTGCAAAAACCTTTGATATTGGCCATGGAGCAAATTCAAAATGCTGTATGATTGGAAGGAGGTATGTTTTATGAAGTTGTTTATTGATACGGCAAATGTAGAGGATATTAGAAAAGCAAACGATATGGGGATTATCTGTGGTGTGACAACGAATCCTTCGCTGATTGCAAAAGAGGGAAAAGACTTTAAAGAGGTAATCCGTGAAATTACCGCTATCGTGGATGGACCGGTTAATGGGGAAGTAAAGGCAACTACAGTTGATGCAGAAGGGATGATTAAGGAAAGCCTTGAGATTGCAGAACTTCATCCCAATATGGTGGTTAAGATTCCGATGACAGCAGAAGGATTGAAGGCTGTGAATGTGTTATCAAAGGAAGGAATCCGGACCAATGTAACCTTAATATTTACTGCGAATCAGGCACTGCTTGCGGCAAGGGCAGGAGCAGCTTATGTGTCACCGTTTTTGGGTCGTTTGGATGACATTTCCCAGCCGGGAATTGAACTGATTAGAGAGATTGCAGCAATTTTTAGAAATTATGCAGATATCACGACAGAGATTATTGCAGCCAGTGTGAGAAATCCTCTTCATGTTACGGATTGTGCTCTTGCAGGGGCAGATATTGCTACGATACCCTATAAGACAATCGAGAAAATGTTAAAACATCCTCTGACGGATCAGGGGATTGTGAAATTTCAGGCGGATTACAAGGCCGTATTCGGCGAATAGGAAGATATAAAAGCAGAACAGACTTGGAAAATGGGAGGAAACTCCCGTTTAAGGGTCTGTTTTGTTCTTAATAAAGAGATAAAGGATGGAATCAAAATGAAAATACTGCATTTAGGGGATTTACATATCGGGAAATCCGTAAATGATTTTAATATGATAGAAGATCAAAAATATATGCTAGAGCAAGTATTGGGCATCATTAAAAAACAAAAGATCGATGTCCTTCTTCTTGCCGGAGATATCTATGATAAGGCGGTTCCCAGTGAAGAAGCCGTTAATCTGTTGGACTATTTTCTGGACAGGCTTTCCAAGCTTGGTGTAGAGACTTTTCTGATCAGCGGGAACCATGATTCGGATGACAGGCTGAATTTTGGGAGCAGTCTGTTTGAAGCAAATAAGATTCATATTGCAGCGAAATATAACGGACATCTTTATAAAAAAGAGCTGCAGGATGAATTTGGGAAAATAAATGTTTACCTGATGCCATTTGTGAAGGCATCTCAGGTGAAACATTTTTATCCGGATGAGGCGGTCGAGACTTATGATGATGCAGTGAGAGTGGTGCTGAAACATACAAAATTGAATCCTTCCGAAAGAAATATTTTAGTGGCACATCAGTTTGTTACAGGGAAAAGTGCCGACCCAAAGCTTGGAGGTTCGGAAAGTGCGGCAGTACTGAATGTAGGGATGATTGAAAAAATAGGTGTTGACTGTTTTGATGATTTTGACTACGTCGCACTAGGACATATTCATTCTCCACAGGCAATCGGCAGGGAAACTGTCAGATATTCCGGTTCCCCTTTAAAATATTCCTTAAGCGAAGTGAATCATCCCAAATCTGCACCGGTAGTTACCTTCGGTAAAAAAGGAGAGGTGTCGGTGGAACTGATAAAACTTAACCCCCTCCGGGATATGCGGCATTTGAAGGGGAAAATGGAGCAGTTGTTAGATAAGAAACATATTATATCACCGGAGGATTATATCTATGTGACACTGACGGATGAAGAGCCGGTGACGGATGTGATGGCTATTTTCCGGCAGTATTACAGGAATACGATGAAAATCATTTATGACAATGCACATACAAGGCAGACGGAGCAGGTAGATGTAACACAGGTAACGAGAAAGAAGACGTATTCCGAACTGATATCGGATTTTTACCGCATGATGTACGGATGTGAGATCAGTGATGAGGAAATGGATATTATGAAAGAGATTGCAAAGGAGGCAGGTGTGATAAATGAAGCCGGTTAAACTGATAATCAGTGCATTTGGTCCTTATGCCGGTCAGATGCCTGTAATTGATTTTGAACAATTTGAAACGAAAGGTCTTTTTCTGATTTCCGGGGATACGGGTGCCGGTAAGACGACAATCTTTGATGCCATTTGTTTTGCATTATACGGGGAGACCAGTGGTGCATACAGGGATACCAAAAATCTTCGCAGTGAATATGCAAAGCCATCAGTGGAAAGCTTTGTCGATTTTTACTTTACCCATCAGGGAAAACGTTATCATGTGTATCGGAAACCATCATATGACAGACCAAAACAGCGGGGAGAGGGAACGGTTACCGAGAAGGAAAAGGCAGAATTTTATTGTGAAGATGAGCTTCCGATTGAAGGTACGAAAGAGGTTGACAATGCAGTCAGGGAGCTTCTTAAAATAGATTTTAAGCAGTTTAAGCAGATTGCGATGATTGCCCAGGGGGAATTCTGGAATTTGTTAAATGCATCTACGGATGACCGGACAAAGATACTTCGGACCATTTTTATGACATCGGGTTATCAGAATATGGCATATAAGTTAAAAGATAGGAAAAATGCAGGATTTTCAGGGAAAAAGACGGCAGAAGACAGTATTATCCAGTATTTTCAGGATGCAGAGGCACCAAAGGACAGTGATTTGGAAGAGGAACTGCTGTCTTTGCAGGAAAAGGCGGGAGCCAGCAGCAGTGCATGGAATCTGGATGAAATGTTAGCGATACTGTCAGATATCATTTCAGAGGATAAATCAGCGTTAAAGGAGAATAAGAGAGAGTTAGATTCCAAAACGAAGAGTCTGGAGGAGCAAAAGACAGCATTTCATAATGCACATACAAATAATGAATTTCTGCATCGGTTAAAGAGATTTAAAGAAGAAAAAGAACGGCTGGATGGCAGAAGGCATGAAATAGAAGAACTGGAGATTTTAGCGGATCGCCAAAAGACGGCTGTGCGAAAGCTGAAACCGTTTTTTGATACATTAAAAAAAGAAGAAGCGGAAGCTGCAAGGACAGGAAAAGAGATTGCGGTAAAAAAGGAAGAAATGGAAGCTGCAAAAGCGGCTGTTATTTCGGCAGAGGCGTTATTGAAAAAGTGTCTTCAGGATGAACCAGGGGCAGAACAGCTAACAAAAAAGTCCGAGAAACTGAAAGAAGAAATAGAAAAATATGAAAAGCGGGATGCACTGGTCTTAGAGGTGGAAGAACTGGAAGAGGAAGGGATGCATCTGGAGAATGAGGAGAAAACGTTAAAAGAGCGGGAAAGGGAGTTAAAGGATAAGATCAAAAATCTGGATGCAGTAATAAAATCGCTCCAAAACTGTGAAGCCCTGTTGGTGCAGAGCCGAAATGAGGGAAAAGAACTGCGATTATTAGAGTCAGAGATAAAGGATATTATAGAGCATGCAATTCCAGATTATGAAAAGAAGGAAAAAGAACTTGGAGAAAAACAGGATACTTTTCGAAATGTGCAAAAGGAATATGAGGAGGTTGCGGCAACACGCAGGAGATGTGAACACATTTTAGAGCACTGCCGGGCAGGAATACTGGCACGAAATTTGGAAGAAGGAAAGAAATGTCCTGTCTGCGGTTCCACACATCATCCGGAACCGGCTGTATTGTCTGATGAGGCTGCTTCAGAAGAGGAATTGAAAGAACTGCTGGAGGAAGAAGAGAAGACAAAGGTAGTAAAGGATCGTGCCCTTGTGGAAGCCGAAAAGGCGAAGACGGTAGTGGAATCTTATCAAGGTCAATTAAGGAGCCGGATTCTATCTTGTATGGAACATAAGTACTGTTTAAAGGTATCTTTTAGGGATGATTCCTTAGAGGAACTATTCCGGGCAGTTTCTTTTGCATGGAACAGTGTGAAAGAACAGGTGTGTGTTAATGCAAAAGAAGAAAAACGGTTGATGAAGGACTGCAAAACCTATCATAAAGCGATTGCGGATGTTGAAAAAGCCAGAGGAGAAGAGACTGATGAATTTACGGTTTGCAAGGAAAATTTGACTGGAAAAAAAGACAAGAACCGGACAGCATTGGCAGAAAAGAAGACCGCTTTAAAAGAATATGAAAAGCTTACATTTGCGGATTCTAAGACTGCAAAAAAAGAACAGAGAAAGGCAGAGCGTGAGGCAGAGGATATTTTTAATGCAATTGAAAAAGCCAAAACCTCCAGACAGGAAGCAGATAAGAAGAAAGCAAAGACAGAATCAGCACTTAATATTTTGGAGACAGCGTTTCAGTCCCAGAGTGAAAGGGCTGAGGAATCGGGCATTCATTTTAAGAAGATGTTAAATACAGAAAAATTTGTATCGGAGCAAACGTTTTTGGGCCTTCTGACGGATGAAGAAGAGATTGCAGAGAAGGAGAGAAAAATCAATGAATATAAACAGGCGGTTCAGACAAATATCCAGCAGTTAAAGCAGGCAGGGGAAGATGCAAAAGGGAAAACAGAGGTTGACGAAGAAAAGCTGAAGGAAAAGGTGGAAGAACAGAACCGCCTTGTAGAGGCACTGAGAGATGAGAATACGCAGATTAGTTTCCGGCTCCAAAAGAATGAGGAGATAAAGAAAAAGATAGCGGGACAAAGGAGTACGTTAGAAAAGTTTCGCAGGGAACATGATATCTGTACCAGACTTTATGACCTTATTACGGGGAATATTTCCAACAAGGCGAAGATTACTTTCGAACAGTATATACAGGCAGCAGGATTTGATCATATTATTGCTGCGGCAAACAAGCGTCTTTTGCCGATGAGTGACGGACAGTATGAGCTTTTTAGGAAGGATGATTCCAATGACAAAAAAAGTAAAACAATATTAAATCTTGAGGTACAGGATCATTTTACCGGTCACAGAAGACCGGTTGGAAATCTGTCAGGCGGTGAAAGCTTTAAAGCATCTTTAAGCCTTGCACTTGGACTTTCCGATACGGTGTCCTCCAATCTGGGCGGGGTACAGATGGATGCACTTTTTGTAGATGAAGGATTTGGAACTTTGGATAAAAAATCAATTGAAAGTGCCATGGATATTCTGATTAATCTGTCAGGAACCAATAAGCTCGTAGGAATTATCAGTCATCGCGAAGAATTAATGGAAAATATTCCCCAACAGATTCGGATTGAAAAGACCAGGGAGGGAAGCCGGATTGATATTGATACGGGGTTTTGAGCTGTCATCGATCTTTATGAAATAAAAAACTTGATATAGTTTGAAACATTTTCTCTATCAGAATTGTTATAAAGGCAGAAAGCTTTCAACAAAAAGGATTCATGGAAAAGAAGGAGGCAGTGGCTTGGAGGAACAGTACTTTAATCAAATTGTGCAGGATTATTCTGATATGGTATACCGGATTGCATACAGCTATTGCAGGAATAAAGAAGATGCAGAGGATATCTATCAGAATGTGTTTTGCAAGCTTTTTGGTTATTCTAAGAAGTTTACAAGTAATGAACACGTGAAGCATTGGCTGATCCGGGTTACCGTAAATGAATGTCATTCGCTTTATTTGTCACCATGGAAAAAACGCAGGCAGGACTGTGAGGATGTGAATCTGCTGATAGGAGAAAAGACAGCGGGAATGTTTTATGAACAGGATAAATGGCAGAGGGAAACAGACGGTGGGGAAGTTACAGCTATGTTAAAGAGTCTGTCAAAAAAATACAGTACGGTGCTCTATCTTTATTATTATGAAGAGTATTCTACAAAAGAAATTGCACGGATTTTAGGTAAAAGGGAGGCTACGATACGAACACAGCTAGTGAGAGGGAGAGAAGAATTACGGAAACGAATGGTGCTTTGGCAGGAGAAAAAAGATAAAATAGAGAAAGGAGACGGGAAGGATGGAAGAGAAAGAATATTATGTTAACCAAATGAAAGGTTTGCATGTTTCAGATAAAGCGAAAGACCGGGTTTTGGAATATGCCGGTCAGAAAATGGCAGATTCAGGAAGAAAACATTTATACAAATGGGGATTGGTGACAGCAGGGATGGCAGTAGTATTGGTATTTTTTGTAATTCCCTCTCCGTTAAGTACGCAGGCAAAGACATACTGCCAGCTTGCAGTTTATCACATTAACCAGATGATTTACGGTGCCCATCAGGATGTGTCAGAATATGCCACGAATGTTGTGCAGGCTGATTCCGACGGAGATTTGTCTCTTCAGCTCAATGAGGTAATGTTAGATGGAAATCACCTGATTTTTAACTATACGGTATCCAGTAAAACTCCGAGATTTTTTATGGTAGAGGAAAAAAACGGAGAAAAATATGAGGGATATTTTGATATCGGAATCGAAAGGATTACAATTAACGGAAAGGATAAGATATATCAGGGGGATGAAATATTATTTGATGGATTTTATGAAGATAGTTCGGATTCCCGTACTTATCCGGTAATGGAGGAGCATTGTCTGCATGACTTTACAGATGTTTTAAAAAATCCCGGGGAACGATTGGAAATACAGTTAGAGGTGGTGGCAAAAAATGATGAAACAGATGATATCAGACATTTTTCTTATGCATTTACAATGAAAAACCGGGAGCTTCAATTGGAGACAAAAGAGATACCAATGAACCGGATTGTAGAACAGGACGGAATTGCATTTACTTTTGAAAAGATGTGTATCAATACCCATAGTCAGAGAGTGTATTTTCACGTAGACGGATTAAAGGATTTTTCGTTCCGGCGAAGCCCGAATCAGGAGGAGAGCTATTCCTTTGAATTAAAAGGGGTTGATGATCAGGGAAACAAGGTCTTTGCAGGGATCAAGGAGATAATAAACGGTTACGGGTATTTTGAACTGCTGTCATGTAGTGATGCAGCAGGGTTAAATCCGGCAGCAGCATATTATGATTTTCAGTTAAATTATATATGGACGGATCCGGATTATGTGATTTGTGATGATGCACATGAAGGAGAGTTTCATGGAAGGATGGGAAACGCTGGGAAAACATTTCGGGTAATTTGTAAGTGATTTTTTAATTTCCAGCTTTCCAGTACTGTATTTCCGTTCGAGTTTCATCTCTAATATCCCGGCTATCAAGAGAGTAATTCGTCTTTTCAAAAAACATGTTAAGTTGTTGTAAAACTATGGTGGTTTTCCTTAAGTATTGAATTTTAAAAGAATTCGTAGTACACTAATGCAGGTTGTAAAAGGGAAAGATAAAATAATCTATGTCCCGCTGATATTCATAAGAAAAGAGGTATTTTTGTGAAATACATGAAACAGTTTAGTATTATCTTAGCAGTTTCTTTCGCCGGGGAAATCTGCCATTTTCTCATTCCCCTTCCGATTCCGGCAAGTATTTATGGTCTGGCAATTTTATTTACCGGTCTGTTTTTGGGAGTGATTAAGCTTGATTCCGTAAAAGAAACCGGTCGGTTTCTTATTGAAATCATGCCGTTAATGTTTATTCCGGCAGCAGTAGGTCTGCTGGAAAGCTGGGGACTGTTAAAACCAATCTGTATTCCGGTGGTGGGAATTACTCTGGTTACCACGATTATTGTCATGGTGGTAACAGGAAAGGTCACGCAGTTTGTTATAAAACGGGGAAATAAAACAGGGAAAAATGAGGTGAAAATCAGTGAATGATATATTGGAAGAATCCGTATTTTTTGGTGTTATACTAAGCCTTGCTGCATATGGAATCGGTGTACAGATGAAAAGAAAGTTTAGACTTGCTATTTTTAATCCGTTGCTAGTGGCAGTGGTAATTACGATGATTGTACTGCTTACCTGTCATATAGAGTATGATGTATATTATAAGGGGGCAAAGTATCTGGGATATCTGTTAACTCCTGCAACGGTCTGTCTTGCGATTCCGTTATATGAACAGATGGAACTGCTCAAAGGAAACTGGAAAGCGATTATACTTGGAATATGTTCCGGAGTTTTAACCAGTCTGGTCAGCGTATTGGCATTTTCCTTTATTTCCGGTCTGAATCATAAAGAATATGTTACCCTGCTTCCCAAGTCCATTACGACGGCAATCGGCATGGGGACTTCTGAGGAACTGGGCGGCTATGTGACGATTACGGTGGCTGTCATTATCATAACAGGAGTTTTCGGTAATATGGTGGCAGAGAGTATCTGTAAAGTATTCAGAATTGAGGAACCGGTTGCAAAGGGGATTGCTATTGGAAGTGCGGCACATGCCATTGGTACGGCAAAAGCAATGGAAATGGGTGAGATTGAAGGTGCCATGAGCAGCTTGTCGATTGCTGTAGCCGGACTGCTGACAGTGTTGGGTGCTTCCCTATTTGCACAGTTTATGTAAGGAAGTGGTAAGAATGACACCGGTACAGATGAAACTGTTTTATAATGATGTGGAACGTGTTCTGCATGTACCCGGCAGCTTGACTGGCGGGAATCTTCCAGAGATGGCAGTGATATTGGATTATAAGCTTTCTTTGGACCAGTTAAAAAGTATCAGTGCTGATATCACTGGTGTACTGAAGCGAAAAGGGGATATATTTCGGAATACCCGGTTAAATGTGGTAAAATGGATTTCGGATGAAGAGATCTTAACACAGAGTATGCCGCTTTCCCTGCTGGGGATAGGCAGGGGATTTGAAGATTATGAGAAAATGTCCCATACAGGGGATAAGAATATAGAAGTACTGGCAGGCAGGTTAAAATTATTTCATGCCAGAAGCAAGCTGATGATTTTGATTTCGGATGGAGTCTGGCAGGTTAAGAGTCGGGAGGAACTACAGCAAAACTTACAGCCGTTTTTACATAAGAAATGGATATGGCTGGATACAAACGCTAACAGCAAAGGGAGAGTGAGCCATTTTATGGATTTTTAAGGAGTGGTTTCACAAAGCAAAAGAGGTTATAAAGATTGACTTAGGAAGATATGTTACCAAACAGTATGGAAAGAAAACAGGAAATAGTATAGAAATTATTTAAGCAGGATCAAATTAGTCTTAGGGATTATCCGTTTGAGTATTATATTTGTTTCTGCTATTTTTCTGTCTGTTCTGGAGGTATATATTCTAAAAGGTCAGCGATAGAACAATTTAAAGTATGGCAAATTCTAATTAATACATCTGTATCAAGACGAGTAATCGTATTATTCATATAGCCTTTAAGCTGAGAGTGCTGGATTTCTGCTTTTTGGCAAAATTTGTTTTTACTCAAGCCAGATGTTTGTAACAGACTGGAAAGATGTATTTTTAATATTCCTTTATTTCTCAAAATGATTCCCCCACTGTCGAATAATGTTGAATTGTATATGATAAAAAATATTGACTTTTATAGTATATACTAAGTAAAGTATATTTATCAGATATAGAAAATTTCGTATAATAAGTTATGTATAATTTATTATACATAACTAAGGAGGGAATAATGAACAGAAAAAAAGCAAAAAGAATAATTAAAGCGATAGCAAAAAAGGAAAATAAAAATGAAAAATTGATAAGAGAAGAGATAAAAAAGCAATTAATATAGGATATATGAATACTGAAAAATAAGAATTGTGGATAGAATTATTTGGAGCTGGACATATACCGGATCCTGAAGAATTTATTATGAAGATGGGCGGATTGTTTGAAAAAAATATGATATAAAACAAATAGTTTTTTAGGATTTAGGCTTATATTCCAATAAGTCAGAGATGGAACAATCTAATGTATCGCATATACGAGTAAGTACATCTGTATCAAGTCTGGTTATTGTATTGGATAAATAACCGTTTAATTGTGAACGTTGTAATTCTGCCCGTTGGCAAAATTTGTTTTTACTCAAGCCAGCTTCTTTTAGAAGTTTATCTAGATGAATTACGATAGTACCTCTGTCTGACATGTTACACCTCCATACAAATTTTTAAATTATTATATATTTTTCTTGCTTGAAAATTCAGTACTAATTAATTATAGGTAAGAAGTTATACTAATAGATACAGGAATTAGATTGCAGCAGTGGGGAAGGATATATGCAATAAAATTTTTTTCCATAATTTGAAAGAAGTATGATATAATGAATTGTGCTGATGCACAAGCAGGTCATCAATTTTCTTTGAAAATTGGTGACATATGATATAATGAAGAAAAATCACTTGCTTGCAAGGGTGGTTTTTCTGAGTGCTGATCATGAGCAACGCTCATGATATAATGAACGTTAAGTTTTTGTTTTAAAAGAATGATTTGAAAAAAACAGAGCATATATAAAAGAAAATGATGATTTCTTGGAAAATTAGGAGGTAAGAAGATGCAGATTACAGATGAAACCATCGAATATGTGGGAATCCTTGCAAAGCTGGAGCTTTCCGAAGAGGAAAAGGAGCAGGCTAAAAAGGATATGTCCAATATGCTGGATTATGTGGGAAAACTGAATGAACTGGATACAGACGGGGTGGAGCCGATGAGCCACACATTTTCTGTGCATAATGTATTCCGTGAGGATATAGTAGTCAATGGGGACGACAGGGAGAATATGCTGGCAAATGCACCGGAGAAAAAGGATGGAGCATATAAGGTGCCAAAGACATTTGAGTAGGGAAGGAGTAAGAAATGGATTTAAGCATAACTGCCGTAGAACTCGGCAAAAAGATAAAAGATAAAGAAGTATCCGTAGTGGAGGTCACAACTGCATTTCTTGATAGTATTGAGGAAAAGGAGAAGGATATCCATGCGTTTGTCACTGTAGACAGGGAGGGTGCATTAAAAAGAGCACAGGAGGTACAAAAGCTGATAGACGATGGTACATTTACCAGTCCGCTTGCAGGTGTTCCGGTTGCTATTAAGGATAATATGTGTATTGACAGAATGCTTACCACCTGCTCTTCTAAGATTTTATCCAATTTTGTACCGACGTTTACTGCAACTGCTGTAGAGAAGTTACAGGCGGCGGGAGCAGTTATTGTCGGAAAGGCAAATATGGACGAGTTTGCAATGGGTTCCACTACTGAGACCTCTTATTATGGTGAGACAAAGAATCCATGGGATTTGGAACGGGTGCCAGGAGGCTCTTCCGGCGGTTCCGCAGCGGCAGTAGCGGCAGAAGAGGTTCCGTATGCCTTGGGTTCGGATACCGGTGGAAGCATCCGCCAGCCAGCCGGTTTTTGTGGAGTGACAGGCATAAAGCCTACATACGGAAGAGTGTCCAGATATGGTCTGATCGCATATGGTTCCTCTTTAGACCAGATCGGACCGCTGGCAAAGGATGTAACAGACTGTGCGACGGTTTTGGAGATCATCTGCGGTAAGGATGACAGGGATTCTACTTCAGTGAAAGAAGCGGGAGACGATTTTACCAGTGCGTTGTTGGATGATGTTAAGGGGATGAAAATCGGAATTCCTAAAGATTATTTTGGGGAAGGACTAGATGCAGAGGTAAAGGAAGCAGTTATGGCGGCTGCAAAGGCATTGGAGGCAAAGGGTGCTGTTGTGGAGGAGTTTGATTTAAGTCTTGTGGAATATGCGATTCCTGCATATTATATCATTGCTTCTGCCGAGGCAAGTTCTAATTTGGAGCGTTTTGACGGTGTGAAATACGGCTATCGTACTGAAACGTTTTCAGACCTTCATAACATGTATAAAAAGACCCGTTCCGAAGGGTTTGGAGCAGAGGTGAAAAGAAGAATCATGCTGGGTTCTTTCGTTCTCTCTTCCGGATACTTTGATGCTTATTATATGAAGGCACTTCGGACAAAGGCACTGATCAAACAGGCATTTGATAAAGCGTTTGAAAAATATGATGTAATTTTGGGACCCGTTGCACCGACAACGGCATTAAAGCTTGGGGAATCTTTAAGTGATCCGATCAAGATGTATCTGGGAGATATCTATACGGTATCCGTCAATCTTGCAGGTCTTCCGGGAATCTCTCTTCCCTGTGGATATGACAGCAAGGGGCTTCCAATCGGTTTGCAGCTTCTTGGAAAGCATTTTGATGAGAAGAGCATTATCCGTGCAGCGTACGCATTTGAACAGACGACGGAATATAAGCGGCCTGCATATGTAGCAGAAAGGGGGCTTTAAAATGAGTAAGGCATATGAGACAGTCATCGGTTTAGAGGTGCATGTGGAACTAGCGACGAAGACAAAGATTTTCTGTGGATGCTCTACTGCATTTGGTGGAGCTCCCAATACCCATACCTGTCCGGTTTGTACCGGTATGCCGGGCTCTTTGCCGGTTTTGAATAAAGAAGTGGTAAATAAGGCGATCGCAGTGGGACTTGCCACCAACTGCAAGATTACCCAGAATTGTAAATTTGACCGAAAGAATTATTTTTATCCCGATAATCCGCAGAATTACCAGATTTCCCAGTTGTATTACCCCATCTGCCGGGACGGTAAGGTAGAGATTGAGGTAGAGGGAAAGAAAAAATTTGTCGGTATCCATGAAATCCATATGGAGGAGGATGCCGGTAAGCTGATTCATGATCCATATACGGACAGTTCGCTGGTGGATTTTAACCGTTCAGGAGTACCGTTGATTGAAATCGTGTCGGAACCAGATATGCGTTCCGCTGATGAGGTGATTGCTTATCTGGATAAGCTTAGAATGACGATTCAGTATCTTGGGGCGTCAGACTGCAAATTAAATGAAGGCTCCATGCGTGCAGATGTGAATTTGTCTATCCGTGAGGTCGGAGCTACAGAATTTGGTACACGTACCGAGATGAAGAATCTCAATTCGTTTAAGGCGATTGCCAGAGCCATTGAAAATGAAAGAGAACGCCAGATTGATCTGATAGAGGCTGGGAAAGAGGTTATCCAGGAGACCAGAAGATGGGATGATACCAAGGAGTATTCTTATGCAATGCGTTCCAAAGAGGATGCACAGGATTACCGGTATTTTCCGGACCCGGACCTTGTACCGATCGTGATTAGTGACGAATGGCTGGAAGAGATAAAAAATAAGCAGCCAGAATTCCGTGAGGAAAAAAAGGCACGGTATCAGATGGAATACGGACTGCCGGAGTATGATGCGGATATCTTAACCGGAACCAAGAAACTGGCAGATATTTTTGAGGAGACCATTGCATTAGACGCAAATCCGAAGAAGATTTCAAACTGGCTGATGGTGGAGACGATGCGTCTGTTAAAGGAAAAAGAAATGGATGCAGAGGATATTACGTTTTCGGCAGTAAATCTGGCAAAGCTGATTCAGCTTACGGATTCCCAGGCAATCAATTCTACTGTGGCAAAAGAGGTGTTTGAGAAAATATTTGAAGAGGATATCGATCCGGATCAGTATGTTGAGGAAAAGGGACTGAAGACAGTCAATGATGAAGGAGCTCTTCGATCTACCATTGAACGGGTGATTGCAGATAATCCGCAGTCTGTAGAGGATTATCGGAATGGCAAGGAAAAGGCGATCGGTTTCTTAGTGGGACAGACCATGAAAGCCATGAAAGGAAAGGCAAATCCGGGAATGGTAAACCAGATATTAAAAGAATTGCTTTAATATAAGCAGAACCTCACAAGGTTTCTGAATGGAATTCCTTGTGGGGTTCTTGTTATACTGGAAAAAAATAGGACTGAAATATTGCAAAAACTGGTCGTTTGTCGATAAAACTGGTCATTCGTGGGATTTTAAATAAATTATATGAAAGGTGTGCGATATTAATTGGAGAGTATGAATCTGGTACATTTTGACATTTTTCTGCACAAATGACGGGGGATGAAGCTGAAATTCAAAAGATGAAAGAAAAGGAAAATGTAAATATTATGGAACAGGAAGAAAACATAAGTCCGGCACAACATTTAAATGTACTTATAAGAAAAGAAGATGATGGAGACGGAGAAAGCGTATTTTGGGATGGAGAGAAGGCATTTATTAAAGATGATCCATATGATAAAAAGGATATTGATGATGGACGTTTTGTCATTGGAGAAAAAAACAGTTTTAATTCCACAGGTATTTCAATTAGAATATCCGGATTCTTTACAAAATGATGTTGTAGAAAAAAACAGTGAAGATTATTGTCATATCATTGCCAAGGATTTTGATATATGTATTGAATTGGTTGATTATGAAGATAGAAAAGAAATATTGGATAATAATTATAATTATGAAATTGTAGAAGAAGAGATTTTAAGTAAAAATCAAACAAAATACTTTAAACGCTATGAATTATATAGTGGTGTTATGGATGCAGATGGTAAGAATTATGACGGTTTTATATTAATATTTGAGAGTGGACTGGCAGACAGATCTTACCAGATTACATGCTCAGGAATAGGATATATGAAGGATATTCAGAAAAATGCAATATATGTTATGAACCATTTTGATGTTTTATTCTATTGATCTGCAAAAAACCTAAAATGGTATGGCGATTCGCTTCTGCACCTGAAAAATCTGGATTTTTTTTGTTCATTGAAAAAACATAGGTAATCATGCTGACCGCAATCAGGATTATCATATCGTAAACGGAGGCGGTATTTACCGCTATTGGATGAATTGCTGCGGATATTCCTAAAATAAAAAGCAGATTAAAGATATTAGAGCCGACAACATTGCTCAAAGCAATCTCGTTAGAACCCTGAAGAGCTGCCGAAGTACTCACGGCCAGTTCGGGAGCACTGGTTCCCAATGCGACGATGGTCAGACCGATAATCAGTCCAGGTACTTTAAAAATTTTGGCAAGTGCAGAACTGCCATCCACAAACCAATCGGCTCCTTTAATAAGAGCGAAAAACCCTGCTAGAAGTAACAATGTGTTGAATAATAACATTTTTATCCCTCCATTTTTAAAAATATAAATAAAGGCATAGAAGGGATAGATTACGGACAATTACACAATAATAGAGATAAATATATTTTTACTGATTTTATTTTGGAAAGGAATCTATTGTGTATGAGTAATCATTTGAAAAAGCAGAGCAGCCCTTATTTGTTGCAGCATGCCGAAAATCCGGTTGATTGGTACCCGTGGTGTGAGGAGGCATTTAAGAGGGCAGAAATTGAGGATAAGCCTATTTTTTTAAGTATAGGCTACAGCACCTGCCACTGGTGCCATGTGATGGCACATGAAAGTTTTGAACATAAGGAGACTGCTGATCTTCTTAATCAGCATTTTATATGTATAAAGGTGGACCGTGAGGAACGTCCGGATATTGACAGTGTGTATATGACATTTTGCCAGGTATTTACCGGAAGCGGTGGCTGGCCTATGAGTATTTTTATGACGGCAGAGCAAAAGCCTTTTTTTGCAGGAACATATTTTCCGCCGGAAACACAGTTTGGCAGGATTGGTTTTCAAGAATTGCTGCTTCGGATTGTGGAAAAGTGGAAAAATAACAGGGAAGGTCTTTTGCAGACGGCAGAGGCAGTAGCTGTTAGTGTAAACACGGAAGATAGAATTTCAGATGATAAACTAGATAAAAAATTACCTGAATTTGCGGCAGAAATGTTTTTACAAAGATTTGATAAAAAAAACGGAGGTTTCGGGTCAGCACCTAAATTTCCAATGCCCCATAATCTGATTTTTCTTACCCTGTATTCTCAGTTATTTGGGAATAAGCAGGCATTAGAGCAGGTGGAAATAACCCTTAATAAAATGAGAAGAGGAGGTATTTTTGATCATATCGGCTATGGATTTTCCAGATATTCTACAGATGACTATTTTCTGGTTCCCCATTTTGAAAAGATGCTTTATGACAATGCATTGATGATACTTGCATATTCCGTTGCATATAAAGTGACGAAAGAAAAAATGTTCTTAAATACAGCTAAGGATACAGCAGAGTATATTTTTCGGGAAATGACAGGAAAGAATGGGGAGTTTTATTCTGCACAGGATGCGGACAGTGAAGGAGAAGAGGGTAGGTTTTATATTTGGGATTATAATGATGTCTGCAATATTTTGGGAGATGAAAAGGGGAAAGCGTTTTGTGATTACTTTGGCATGACAAAGGAAGGGAATTTCGAGGGGAAAAATATCCCGAATCTGTTAAACGGAAATGAAATTTCGAATTCGTTTTACTATGAAATAGAAAAACTATATCATTACCGTAAGTCCCGTATGAAACTTCATCTCGATGATAAGGTGCTTACTTCATGGAACGCACTTATGATTTGTTCACTTTCCATGCTTTATAGGGTGACAGGGGAGAGCTGCTATTTGGATGCTGCAAAAAAGACAGAAGGTTTTCTTGAAAAGCATCTTGTAAAGGAAAATATTCTTTATGTAAGCTTTTGTGACGGGAAATTACCAA
>CAJUBR010000017.1 GCA_910584695.1 uncultured Lachnospiraceae bacterium | reverse complement strand
AGTAAATGCAGACTATGTGTTTGAAGATGAATTGGAAGAAAAGAGGATTGCGGGGAATTTTGCAAGATTGTTTGAGGAACTGTTGGAACAGTTGTGGAAACACGGAAAAACAACCCTGCCGGAGCTTATGGCAATCTATGAGATCAAGTTCGGAAAAGAGATTTATAAAAATGGTGATTTGTATTCTTTTCTCGTCCATCTGGCACAAAAAGACCGTTATGATTTGAAAAAAATGCAGGAGAAACAGGATACCTTTTTGGAAGGACTTGTGATGGATAGGCTGAGTGTGGAGAAGAAGGATCAATATGGTAATATGATGTTTGCGATTTCATTTGATGCGGAGCACGCATTAAAGTTTGGTGAGGGAAAAGAGGAAGAATTCACGATTACAGATATGAAGTTTACGACGGTAGGTTAGACAGGTGTACGGTGGTTAAGGTTGAATCGTAATGTGTGATATTCAAAAGAAGGGGAGGAAATATACAGATGAAACACGGGAAAGAACAGAAGATAAAAATTGGATTAGAGAAAATTGATCATTTTATCAGGACGGCAGTGATTGTAGTGGGAATGCTGACCCTTGTGCTTGGGGGAGTGTTTCTGATTGCGGCCTATGGGATTCCGTTAGGAGACAGGGAACGGAATATGCAGCAGGTATGGAATGGGGTCGGAATGATTGGAATCGTCCTTGCAATTCTTCTCTTTGGAAAGTTACTCTATCTTTTTTTAGAATATCTCGATAAAAAGCATGGAAATTTTAGTAAAGAGATTGATCCGAAAAAGTGGCCGCATCCAATGCTGCGAACGGTGAAAAGGACACTCATACATATGTCAAAAAAAGCAGGGCTGCTGGCATGGGATGTTGTAACAGTGGTAATTGTGATATCCGTTGTGCTTGCTGCTGCAGTCGGAATGGGTGATGACAAGATAGATTCAATTAAAATGCTTTTTGCGGGTATTAAATTACTGCTTATCTGCCTTGTTATCCGGCTGATTATTGTACTCTTTTACCATCTTCATAATTACACGAAAAAAATGCTGCATTATTCTGAAAAGTATGTAGGAATTCGGGATTCGGATAGACTATTAAGGGATTTAGAAAGGAACTTAAAGGAGCAGTTATTATATTACTCACCCCAATGGATTATAACAAAAGATTTTTTTCTTACATGGTGTGATTTGGATACCTGTTTTCATCCAATTGCCGTTCCGGTAGGGGAAATGTGTCATTTAAAATATGAAATAAGGACAAGGGAAGTAAAAAGGGCAACCGTGGTTAGCGGCGTTATCGTGTGCAGACTGCGAAATGGGAAAAGTGTGGATTTATATGTAGGAGACAGGATGAAAATAAATGTCATCTCGAAAGTATTACAGTATTTTAAAATTCCTTTTGAAAATACATTAACACCGGATGAATATTACGAAGTACCCTTTGAGATTACAGTGACACCTCCGGAAGCGACAGGAATCCAAAGTGGAAAAGTAACCGATTTAGAAGCAGCACTAGAGAAAATGAATGCAAAAGATATTGAGAGAATCTATGGGATGTTAGAATCAGGACAAAAAATAGAAGCGATTAAGGAGATTATGGAGGCTGTAGGTCTGGGACTGGCAGAGGCGAAGCGGATTGCAGATGATTATTCTGTTTTACTTGGAAAAAAGAGATTTTAAAAAAATATAATAAGCCAGGAGGGATTGTAATGGGTATATATACCAGGACGGTATTTGAACCTGAATTCTACCGGGAAGCTTCGGGCATGATGAAATATGGCGGGTTTCCAATTTTAAACTGAATCTTGCCGCTTACTAGGAGTAAGGGTATGGCACTGGATGGAATGACCCTTAAGATTGGATATGAGGGATAAGAGAATCCCCCTGCGTGGATATAGACGGATTGGCAATTGCGAATATGCGAAAAGAGGTATACTATGAAATATGAGTCAGTGGTATTATCAGATCTAAAGAAAAGAAATAGGAAATCATTCCGATCTTTTGCTGTTGCTACAATAATAATATGTATAGTGATGACAATAGTGCTTATGTGGCAGGACCCGGAACATATGCTTCTGGTTGGAATGGTCATGCTAGGGGTAGCACTTTTTGTAATCGTGATTTGGGCGGCAATCTTATTTTCAGGGATTACTTATACAGCACTAAAAAATGAGAGTAATCATTTTGACACGGAAAAATTGAAGTTGATTGATGAGGATTATACGAAAGCTGCGGTTTTTAAGAATAGTTGCCGGATGGGGGAGCTTTATATATATGGATATTACAGAGCAGGTTTTGTGATAATCCCAATTCAGCAGATAGAGTCCGTTCATGCAGAATACTCAGTAGCAAACCCGGTAGGGCATATGGTAATCTTATGCAAAAAAAATACAAAACTACGCAGCATGATAGGGGCATTTGATGATAAAGAGGATGCACAGCGGATTGTAAACCGGATAGCGGAACGGAATGATGATATAAAGGCAGAATAATTCCTGCGGAAACGGTCTGTATGATTTATCCGTATAGACATCTGGCGGCTGCCGGAGGAATTGGTTTGGAGGATATACACATGGAAATGAAAAATCTGGAAAGGGCAATGGATATTTATGCCAGACTGGTAACCGGTGAAGAGATTAAGCGCAGCGGTTTGAACGGGGACCTTTACGATGATTATTACGGCAATGCAGAGGTATATGAGATTGTCGGAGTCATGTTAAAGAAATTAAATTTGAATATATATGAATATAAGGAAAGCCTGTTTTTATCTGCTGGTGAGGGCAACCGGATTTTTGGGTATACCAATGAGGAGCTAAAGAAAAATATGGGGCTCCGGTATAATAAGGAACTGTATCTTTGCTATTTTATTATGTATGAGATTTTACTTTCTTTTTATTCGGATTCTGCTTCGTACCAGTTTAAAGAATATATCCGGATTGAGGATGTTATGGAGGAGGTCAGTAAGGCACTTTCCGTATTTACAAAGGATATTGTCACCTATGATTTAGAGGAGGATAAGCAGGAGAGCTTTCAGGCAGTGGCTCTTTTGTGGGATGAGCTTCCTGCAAGTACAGGGGAAGAGCAGGAGGAGATTCGTGCTTCCCGTGCCTCTCGTGCAAGCTTTGTAAAGCTTACGTTTAATTTTTTAGTGGGAGAAAATTTATTTGTGGAAGTGAGCCGGAGATATTATCCGACGGAGCGCTTTAAAGCAATTGTAGAGCATTATTTTGAGGAATACAGAGGACAGATTTATGAACTGCTGGGCAGGTCAAAAGCAGAGGAATAAAGAGAAAGGTTACAGATATGCCAAACATAAACAGAATTCGTGTCAACAATGTAAAATACAATTTTGGTACGCAGGGATATGATGATTTTACGATGCGTATGTACGGGAAAAATACCCTCTATGATCTTGCCAACGGCGGCGGGAAAAGTGTGCTGATGCTTTTATTATTGCAAAACCTGATTCCCAATTGTACGCTGGATGAAAAGCAGCCGATTGAGAAATTGTTCCGTAATGGCGGAGGTAATACCACCATTCATTCCCTTGTAGAGTGGCGGCTGGATGACAAGGATATCAAAGAAGGATTTCGTTACATGACCACCGGTTTTTGTGCGAGAAAAGCAAAGGATGCGGAGAACTCAGACAGTGAGCAGATATCACTGGAAGAGGTGGGAAATGCAGTTTCCCCAAACGGAACCGGAAACGGTGCATCTTCATTTAGTGAAACAGGTGTCCGTTTGGACAGTACCGGTCTGGCAGGGAAGGATAGTGCCTCTGTGGAATATTTTAATTACTGTATTTTTTACAGGGATTATAATGAAAATGATATTGTAAATCTGCCGCTACAGAATCAGAAAGAAAGAATTACTTATACAGGGCTTAAGAATTATTTGAAAGACTTAGGCAGGAAAAATCTAAATCTCAAGATTTTTATATTCGAACGGAAGGGGGAATATCAGCGTTTTATCAGCCGGTATGGTCTGTTTGAGAGCCAGTGGGAAATTATTCGTGGGATTAATAAGACAGAAGGGCATGTCAGAGCTTATTTTGAAACTCATTATAAGACAACACGGAAAGTAGTAGAGGATCTGCTGATTGAGGAGATTATTGAAAAAGCATTTCTGGTAAAGACGGAGCAGAATGATGTCAACGAAGATATGGCAAAAACGCTTTTGGATATCAAGGATAAGCTGGTGGAGCTTTCCAGAAAAAAGAGTGAGATTGCTAATTATGACAAGGAAACGGAATTGATGCATTTATTGGAGAGCAGGGTATCTTCGTTTTTGTCGCTTTATCAGGAAAAGGATAACATTGCCGGTACACTGGCGGACATTTATGTGACCGGGGAATCTCTAAGCCGTCAGGGGCAGGAGCGGATTGCACAGATGGAAGAACAAAAAAACGCCATGGAACGACGGCTTTTGTTAGAGCAAAAGCGGATAGAGAGCCTCAAGATTATCAAAGACCAATATACGTTAGACGGATTAAGGGCAGAATCAGAGACGCTGGATTCTCATGTAAAAAAGGCAGAGGAAGAGCTGATACAGGTAAAAGCAGAATTGGATTTAAAGGAAAGTGTGAACGATTATATCCGGTACTTAGAGGATAAGGCTGCCATGGAGGAAAACCAGGCAATGATAGAGGCTTCAACCCATTCCGGCTCTGATCAGTTAAAAAAGCTTCATCAGTATGCTTATGCAAAGAAAATGATGGATGATGAGAAGCTTGCTGATATCAGAACCCGCCTGAATGAACGCAGGCAGGAGCTGGAACAACTTAAGCGGGAGGCAGAGTCGCTTACCCATGTATACGAGGAGGGAAAGGTTGCTCTTGCCGTTGCAAAGAGCCAAAAGGAGCGTCTACAGGCGGAATATGAACAGCGTATGGAGGAAATCCGGGCAGTCCGTACGGAGATTTCAATTCTAGTTTTAAGTGATCTGAATGATTTGATGAAGGACTTGGAAGAGGAGGAGATTACCTTACGAAATAAGGAAAAAAATGCGGAAGAACAGTATTTATCTGATCTGAAAGAACTGGGAGAAAAGGAAAGACAGGTTTACATAGAGGAAGAAGCGTTAAAGCAGGCGAAAGACGGCCTTTATGAGGCATCTAAAAGACATGAAGAGTACATAATGAATCAGGATCGTTTAAAGAAAATGCTCCAGATTTATGATGTGAAGGATACGGCAGTCTTATATGAGACAATTAAGGAGCGTGCCTTTGCACACCGTGTTAAGGTAGCGGAACTGGAAAAAGAAATGAACCGCATGAACCGGCACTTAGAGCAGGTAAAAGAGGGAAGGATATTAGAGGAATCTCCGGCAGTAACCAAGGTAAAGGATTATCTGGAAAGCCGCCATGGTGATTTTGCCTTGTCAGGGGTGGACTATCTTTCGGCACTTCCAAAGGACAACCGGGAGGAGCTGTTAAACCGTTTTCCAATGCTGCCATATGGTGTTGTGACAAAGCAGTTTGATCTGGTCAAAGAGGACGAAAGGATTGGAACCATTGATTTAAAAAATCAGGCAGTACAAATCTATGATCAGAATGCTCTGGAGTCTCCGTATATCCCGCAGGAGGAAGAGGGAGTTTTGTTAATTGCAAAGGATAAGAGCAGCTTTTTGGAGGAAGATGCCCTTGCAATGGAAATTACCCGGTTAGGGAAAAAATTGCAGGAACGGAATGAGGAATTAGAGCGTTTCCGTGAAATGGAGGCAGCCTATGAAGAGGACTTAGACTATACTGCCAAGCTTACAGATGCAGCATTTTTAAATGCCGAAAATCAGGTTCAGGCAGGGAAAGAAGCGGTATTGGAACATGAAAGAAGGATACAGAAATTAAAAGAGGAAATGGAACGGCTTCAGGTGCACAGTGATAAGGCAAAAGAGGAAATGAGGCAGGCGGAACAACTGTTTAAGACCAATCAGGAAGAACAGAGAAAATTAGCGGGAATTGAATCGGTGAGCAATCTTGCAGATGAAACCAAAAAACAGATGGATTTTTATATTGCCGAGGTATCCAGACTGGAAAAGGATACACAAAAGGCGGGATCAGAATTAGAAGCTTTGATTCTTAAGAAAGAGGAAATGGAAAGCCAGGTTCGTCATATGGAGAAGCAGATAAAGGATGTTTTGGCGGATTGGGAAACCATTTACAAGGATTATTACATAGAAGGAACATTTTCTAAAATATCCGTTTCCGAGGAGCAGTTAAAGGCAGAGTTTCTTGCTGCAAAGGCAGTGGCAGAGCAGGCAGATTTGGTATTGGAGGATAAGAAAAAACTGATTGCAGCGCTTATGGAAAGCATGCAGCGGGGACTAAAGGTGATTGAAAAGAGGAAGGTGTCAACAGAAGTTCTGGAACGGTTGAGAAAAACGGGAGAACTGCACCCGGTGGAGGAAGAATTGATAAACCGGTTGAGTATGCATTTATCCCAGATGGAGACACAGTGCGAACAGTTAAAGAATGAGTATAAGAAAAAAGAGCATGAGGTAACCCGGCTGGAAGGAAGAATCGAGCAGGCAATGACTGCCTTACAGGAGCGTTTTGGCAGCCTTGAGCAGGTAGAGGTAACGAAGGAGGAAGCAGTTCAGGCAATTGCGGAGGGTGACCGGATTCTTCGGGGAGTGAAACAGGAAATCAAAGATTTTCAGGAAGAATACCGGCAGTACGTAAAGAATAATGGCGTCATAATTGATTTGTATAAGGATGTAAAGCGGATTGTGGAAGGTGAGGGTCTGGATGTTTCCAATGCGGACGTTTTATTGAAAGAGCAGGATGAAATCCGGGAGATATTTGAGGAAAGCCTGCTTCGATATGACAAGAGCAATAAGGCACTTTCCAGAGCGAAACAGGAGCTTCTAAACTATAAGACACAAACGGCAAATACCTTTTTTACAATGGGTGCCTTTGAATTATCTGCGTCTATTAAAGAGGATGTAGAGGTTCCGGAAACCTACGGGGATGTCAAAGCACTTTTAAACAGCATTCGTGAAATGATTTCTTATATCGCCTTGGAAAAGGAGCGTGTCGGACAGGGAATTGAAGACATGGAGGCCATAAAGAATCATTTTGAGAACCAGTGCATTGAGCGATGTCAGGATGTGAAGACAGAGCTGGATAAGCTTCCAAAGTTATCTGTAATTCAGTTGGACGGTGAAATGATTCAGATGGTGAATCTGGCTATTCCTTATGTGAAAGAAGAATTTATCAAGCAGAGAATGTCGGATTATATTGATGAGGTGGTAAATGGGGCAGATCAGTTTCAGGATAACAGTGACAGGATTAAATATATGAAGAACCGGCTGCTACTTAAGAAGCTGTTTTCCGTAATGGTTACGGATATGAACGGTATCCGTTTAAAGCTATATAAAAGGGAGCGTATGAAGGAGCAGAGCCGGTATCTGAGATATGAAGAAGCGGTGGGAAGTACCGGTCAGTCCCAGGGAATCTATATTCAGTTTCTTGTGTCCATCATCAATTATATTTCCGGTATGTATGCACCGGAAGCAGAGGCAAGTGAACTGAAAAAAGTAATTTTTATTGATAATCCCTTTGGTGCAGCAAAGGATATCTATATCTGGGAGCCAATATTTGCACTTCTTAAGACAAATAATGTGCAGTTGATCGTGCCTGCCCGTGGTGCGACCCCGGCGATTACAAACCGTTTCGATGTAAACTATATCTTAGGACAGCAGTTGATAAATGGAAGGCAGCAGACGGTGGTTGTAGATTACAGAAGCCAGGTAGCACAAGAGGAAGTGGAGTATGAGAATTTGGAATATTCTCAAGGGACATTTGATTTTATATAAAATATCCTAATCTGAAAATTGCTTTGCTATTGTATTAAATATACGATATAATAATGTTGAATATTTTTTTATATTAAATAGTAAGAACAGGAGGATTCACCGAGTGAAATATGCAAATCAAATTTCTGAAATGATAAATGCGTTTATGCCAGAGGCCTTGAAATCAGAACAGATGGACAAATTTTATTGCAGTGATACAATGGAATGTCGTACAGGCGATAAATATACTTCACCAATTGAGGATATTTTAGAAATTTGTCAGAATCCGGTGAGACAGAATGCCCCAAATGCATTTTTACTTTTAGGACATCAGGGATGCGGGAAGAGTACGGAATTGAATCGGATGTCGGAAGCGTTTGTATCAAATGGCTATCCGGTAAAAACAGTTATTTGCAGCTTGGATTTGGATTTGCTCAATATTTCTAATTCCGATCTTTTTATTTTGATGGGAGAATCTTTGTTAAAAATTGCAGAAGAGTTAAACTGTGAAATAGATGAAAAAACGCTTGACTGTATCATGAATTTCTGGGCTGATGGAATGGAAATTACGGCTTCCCAAGAGATGGAAGCCGCTGCAATTGAAAGTGGGATATCGGCTGGAACATCAGGCGTATTGTTTCATCTTTTAGATGTATTTACCAAGATTAAAGCCGATTTAAAATATAATGAAGAAATCAGAAGAGAATACAGAAAAAGAATCAGCAACCGTTCCAGTGAATGGATTGATTTACTGAATCATGTGGCAGATGAGATTTCTAAAAGAACAGGTGGGAAGTTCCCGATTATTATTTTTGAAGATTTGGATAAATTAAATCCGGAGGATGCGTGGAAGGTATTTGATAATTATGCAGCAAGCTTGTCAGGTATGAAGTTTCCGGTTATTTATACTTTTCCTATCGGGCTTTCTTATGATTCCAGATTTTCTGCAATGGAGAGTTATTTTATAACAAAAACTCTGCCGATGATTAAAATTGAAACAATCAAAGGGGAAGCGTTTTCTGAAGGGATTGATGTGATACGGGAAATAGTGGAAAAGCGGACAGATTTAGATCTGTTTGAGCCGGATGTATTAGATAAAATGATTCAATTTACGGGAGGTTCTTTGCGGGATTTATTTTATGTAATCAATACATCAGCAAGCAGGGCAGTGCGAAGAAAGAGTTCCACGATTTCTATGGAGGATGCCGACCGGGCATTAGAGGAGTTAAAGACGTCCCTGACCAGGCGAATTGAGAGAAAGGATTATAAGTTTTTATTGAATATTTGTGGCGGTAACCGGGAAGTAATTGAGGATAAAAAAATGCTGCTGAACATGCTGGAGGCTTCCGTAGTGTTGGAATATAATGGAAAGCGCTGGCATAACGTCCACCCTTTGGTGGTACAGTTTTTCAAGGATCAGGAGTTGATAAAGGATGTTACACCATAATCAGGAAAGCTATCAGACTTTAGGATGGATTATCAACAAATCAGAATATGGTATTTTTTTAGTGGTAGCGGATGAAGAAACACAGAAAGAAATTGTTAGGATTTACCAGGGTGGACAGGTGGAAATATATGATTACAAACGCCATCCTGGGAAATATGTTTTTCGTGATTTAGAAGAGAGGGTCCTTTCTTTGCCGGAAACACAGACGTTTTTTATTATAAATTTTCAATTTGCTGTTCAGGACGAATCGGATTTAAGGCGGCTGAATTTCAGCCGGGATATGCTTGCAAGGCTTGAGAAAAATCTGATTTTTTTTACCACACCCTATGGTGATCATCAGCTTTCCTGTGGTGCATATGATTTCTATTCCTTTTTCAAATTAAGAATTTTATTTGATGAGAATGCATGGAAACGAAAAGCTGGAGAGTCGGATTTACCTTCTGAAAATGAAGAAATAGAAACGTTTTCATCAACCAGCCCGGAAGTACTGGATAAAAGCCAATGGAGTGCAGATGAAAAAAGAGAGAAAAATAATGAGATGCACCGCTTGATACAGCAAGCGAAGAAAGCAGAGTATCCTGAAAAAAAGGCATTCTTATTACAGGCAAAGGAAATCTGTGAAGAATTATTTGGAAAAAACCATCTGGAAACTGCTGTTATCTATAAGATGCTGAGCCATGTATATAACCAACAGGGAGCTTATGAACAAGCCGAACATCTATGTAAGAAAACATTGGAAATACGGAATAGTATATTAGGAGAATCCCACCCCGATACAGCATATAGTTACAATGATTTGGCTAATGTGTATTTAAAACAGGGGAAGTATCAAAATGCAGAAGAACTGTATGAAAAAGCAATAGAAATATTAAAAAGTGTATTAGGGGAGAATCATTCTAAAACAGCAGCAAGTTATAATAATTTAGCTAATGTGTATAAAATGCAGGGAAAATACCGGGAAGCAGAAGAAATGTTTAATACAGCTCTTGTTATACAGGAAAATGTATTAGGAGAATCTCATCTTGACACAGTAAGAAGTTATAACAATTTAGCTAACGTATATAAAAATCAGGGGAAGTACCAGAAGGCAGAAGAAATGCATAAAAAAACAATTGCCATTCGAGAAAACGTATTAGGAGAATCTCATCTTGACACAGCAAGAAGTTACAATAATTTAGCTATTGTATATGCAGAACAGGGGAGGTACCAAGAAGCGGAACAACTGTATAAAAAGACAATTGCTGTGTTGGAAAACATATTAGGAGAATCTCATCTTGACACAGTAAGAAGTTACAATAATTTAGCTAATGTATATAAGGAACAGGGGAGATACCAAGAAGCGGAACAACTGTATAAAAAGATGATTTCTGTATGGGAAAACGTATTAGGAAAAGCACATCCCGATATAGCAATTGGTTATAATAATTTAGCTGCTGTATATACGGAACAAAGGAAATATCAGAAAGCAGAAGAACTGCTTAAAAAAGCAATTGCTATTCGGGAAAACGAATTAGGGGAAAACCATCCTGACACAGCAGGCAGTTACAATAATCTGGCTAATGTGTATGCCAAACAGGGGAGATACCAAGAAGCAGAAGAGTTGTATAAAAAAACAGTTATTATACTGGAAAAAGTATTGGGGGAAAATCATCCTAAGACAGCAGTAGGTTACAATAATTTAGCCAACATGTATGAAGAACAGGGAAAGTACCAGGAAGCAGAAGAACTGCATAAAAAAACAGTGGATTTTTCCCATTGTTAAGAAATGTTTTTGTTGCATAATGAATGACTGAAAACGGGTTTTGCAATTGCCTAGCAATAAATTACGAAAAGGGGAATAATATAATGAAGTTACTTATGATTCATGTGTGGAATGAAAAAGAAATCTCTTACAGAGGCAGATTTGCCAAGCATCTTTCTTATCCTTCTTTGACCCTTGCAGCAATTTATGCCCTGATTCCAGAAGGGGTATTTTCCCGGATTGATGTAGTGGACGAAAATTCCCAGAGAGTAAGTTATGATAAGGAGCAGTACGATCTCGTACTGCTCTCTTTTGAAACCTCGTCAAGCTGTACGGCATATAAGCATTGTGCAGAGTTTAAAAAGCGGGGTGCCTATGTAGTCTGCGGCGGTTATCATGCAACCGCACTTCCTGAGGAGGTCAGTGCCCATTGTGATACTGTGATTGCGGGTCCTGCGGAAATTTCTGTACCGCAGTTTATAGAAGATTTTGTGCATGGCATACCACAGAAGTTTTATAAAAATTACAACATATGTGCAGCGGATTTTAAGGTTCCCGCACGGGATAAAATTACCGAAAGGAAAAAGCTGGCAATTCCTGCGGTTATTGCGGACAGAGGCTGTCAAAACAGTTGCAAATACTGTTCCATGCGGACGATGTGGAACAGCAATCCCCGTCCGGTGGAAAGTGTGGTAGAAGAGATTAAATCCCTGGAAACGAAAATGGTGATTTTTTATGACCCCAACTTTTTTGGCAAGCGGGAATATGCTATGGAGCTGATGCAGGCATTAAAACCACTGAAGATTTTGTGGGCTTCCAATGCGACTGCCGATTTTGGTTATGATCATGAATTGATGCAGACAGCTTACGAGAGTGGCTGCCGAGGTGTTTTGATTGGTCTGGAATCACTCAATTCCCAGTCCCTGACAAATGCCGCAAAACGTTTTCATGATGCAGACAAATATAAAGAAGTGATTGAGAATATACATAGCCATGGTATGGCGGTGAACGGCTGTTTTGTTCTCGGTTTTGATAATGATACGGAGGAAGAACTTCTGGCACTGCCGGAGCGGGTGGATAAGCTTGGGCTGGATTTGTGCCGTTTTGCAGTACTTACACCTTATCCCGGAACGAGGCAGTATGAAGAATATGAACGTGCTGGCAGAATCACTTCAAAGGACTGGAGCCGTTACAATCAGCATAATACGGTATTTACCCCGGCAAATATGACATCAAAGAGGTTGGATGAAATATACAGACAGGTTTGGAAAGAAGCATATTCATGGAAGAGAGTATTGAGACGTACTTTTACCTCACCATGGAGAAAGAATGCCTATGTCTTTATTCTGCTGGGTGCCAATATTGGATTTAAATTTCTTGGAATTGACAAAAGGATGAGGAAATGAATATTACATTTATTCGGTTAAATATGTTTGAGGATATCAGTTCGGATGCCATGAAACCACTGTTGTTTGGCATTATCAAAAATCTTACTCCCGAGGAACATGAAATATGTTTTCTGGATGAGCGTGTAGAAAAGCTGCCAGAGAAAATTGATTCGGATATCATTGCATTTTCAGTAGAGACTTACACCGCAAAACGGGCCTATATACTTGCAAAAAAATATAAAACCCAAAAGAATATAATCGTGATGGGTGGGTTCCATGCCAGTGTGATGCCGGAGGAAATGCTGCACTATGCAGATACGGTGCTGATTGGCGATGCCGAGGATACATGGGAAGATTTTTTATCCGATTGTGTTAAGGGAAAGCCGGCACGTCGGTATACTTCTAGTGAAGAACATCCCCTTACGTTTACCCCCGATATTTTAGAGGTTTACCGGCATAACTATTATGGAATCGGTGTCTATCAGCTTTCCAGGGGCTGTAAATTTAACTGTGATTTCTGCTCCATAAAAACCATGTACAAGTGTGTCCGCCGGAAATCCGTGGATGTTATTTATAAGGAGCTGAAAGCTGCAAGGGAAAAGATTATTTTTTTTGTGGATGACAACCTGTTTTATGATAAAGCATCTGCCATGGAGCTGTTTGATCGAATTACACCGCTGAAAAAGAAATGGGCATGTCAGATTAGTATGGATGCAGCCCGGGATGACGAGATTTTGAAGGCGATGAAAAAAGCAGGCTGTTTTCTCGTGTTAATCGGTTTTGAAAGCCTGAATGCACAAAGTCTAAAAGAGATGAACAAGAAAGCCAACACCTCTTCGGATTATAATGAAATTATCAAACGGATTTACCGCCACCGGCTCTTGATTTATGGCACTTTTGTTCTTGGCTGTGACAGTGATAAGGCGGATGTCTTTGATAGAACCTTTGAATTTGCGGTAAGAAACAAAATAGCCGTTACCAATTTTAACCCGCTGATACCGATGCCGGGTACCGGGGTATACAGGCGGATGGAGACAGAGGGCAGACTGCTTTATAAAAAATGGTGGCTTTCGGACCGGTATCGTTATGGCGAGACTGCATTTATACCGAAGCATATGTCACCGGAGCAGCTCCGGGATGGATGTCTGAAAATGCGCACGGATTTTTATTCGGCGAAGTGTATAGTAAAACGCTTATTTTCAAATCCTATTCACTTTATGCCGCTTAATTTATTTGTCTTTATTTTGGCAAATGTGGTTTCCCACAGAGAAATATTGAAAAAACAAGGACAGCTTCTGGGAGGAATGTTAAATGAAACTGACGTTGATTAAACCCAATATAGGGAGACGGGAACACAGTCTTTATGTGGATGAGGGGAGAATGGAGCCGTTACAGTTGGGAATCCTTGCGGGACTTACCCCATCGGATATCGAAGTAGTTATGTATGACGACCGCATGGAGCGAATTCCCTACGAGGAACCCACTGACCTTGTTGCGATTACCGTGGAAACCTTTACTGCAAGACGCACCTATGAAATCAGTGCCGAGTTTCGGCGCAGGGGAGTAAAAACCGTTATGGGCGGAATGCATGCAATGCTGATTCCCGAAGAAGTCGCAGCCCATTGTGACTGCGTGATCGTGGGGGATGCAGAACCGGTGTGGAAAACCATGTTAGAGGACTTTCAGGAGGGCAGGCTGAAAAGCCGTTATGATGTGGTTCAGCCGGAATGTCCCCAGATAAATGTAATAACAAGACGTGATATTTTTGAGGGCAAGGGGTATCTTCCGATAACGCTGCTGCAATTTTCGAGAGGATGCAGCCACAGGTGCAGCTTCTGTGCTTCTTCGGTATATTTTAAGGCACGTCATTTCTGCCGTCCGGTAGAGGATGTAATCAGGGAAATAAAAGCACAAAAGAGAAAGCTGCTATTTTTTGTGGATGACAATATCGTCTGTAATCATGAAAAGGCAAAGGAGCTTTTCCGTGCGTTAATCCCTCTAAAGATTCACTGGGTGAGTCAGGGCAGTATGGATATGTTAAACGATAAAGAACTGATGGAGCTGATGGTAAAAAGCGGCTGTCTGGGGCTTGTCATTGGTTTTGAGTCGATTTCTCCAGACTGTATCACGGAGATGAATAAGAATACGAACCGACGTGGTTCCAATGATATGTATAAAGAAGAAATCCGGCAGCTTAGAAAATGGGGATTACAGACCTGGGCCGCCTTTACGGTGGGGCATGATGGGGATACTGTCCGCTCCATCCGGGCAACCTGTGATTTTGCAATTCGAAACAAATTTACATTTGCGGCATTTAATATTCTGATGCCCTATCCCAATACACCCCTTTACGAAAAAATGAAACAGGAGGGACGGCTGCTTTATGATGGTAAATGGTGGCTGCACGAAGACTACCGCTTTAATTATGCGAGTATTGTGCCAAAGAACATGACAGCGGATGAATTAACGGAAGTTTCCTTTGACTGCCGGAGACGTTTTAACAGTCCTTTGTCCATTGTAAAAAGAGCATTGGAGCCGAGGACAAATATGCGGACACCGTATCGGTTTATCACATATCTTATCTATAATCCGTTGTTCCGCAAAGAAGTATATAAAAAACAGGGAATGCGGTTTGGACTGAAAACAGAAAAGGACTAGGGGGGATTTCATGCTGAAAGGACAGATAAAACCGGTTAGGGAATACACGAAAGAAGAGCAGGATGCCATGTACAGGCTGATGGCGGCGTTTTATGACAACACCAGTGAGAGTATTTTCCGGAAGGATTTTTTAGACAAGGATTACTGTCTTTGCCTTTATCATGAAAGAGACGGGCTTGTGGGATTTACAACCCAGAAGGTGATGACAGTGGATATCGGTGGCAGGGAAATTCACGGCATTTTTTCGGGAGATACGATTATCCATAAGGAGCATTGGGGGGATATGCAGCTTTTTAAAACATGGGCAGATTTCTGGTTTGATTTCGCAAAGCAATATGATGAATTCTACTGGTTTTTAATCTGCAAGGGTTATAAGACTTACCGTATGCTGCCTTTGTTTTTCACCGAATTTTATCCGAATTACCGTGTCAGGACGCCGGTATATGAGAGGAGCATTATCGATGCCTATGCATCGAAGCTGTATGGCAGGGAATATAACCAGGAAAACGGTGTAATTGAATATCGTACCGTCAAGGATAAATTAAAGCAGGGGGTTGCCGATGTGGGCAGCCGGGAAATGAAGAACCGGGATATTGCTTTTTTCTGTCAGGCAAATCCTGGTTATATCCAGGGGAATGATCTTGCCTGTCTGGCAAAGATTGATAAGGCACTGCTGAAAAAACGTGCCGCAAATATATTGTTCCAATGAGTGTACAATGTAAAATATTAAACGGAATATGCCGTTTGATTTACCATAGGGAATATAAAAAATTTACTTCCACCTGTAATATAAAAAAGGTACAGACAGAATACCTTTTTAGGTTATTGAAACAAAATTCCGAAACACTTTACGGCAGGAAATATGAATTTGCAAACATTCAAAGCTATGAGGACTTTAAAGAAAAGGTTCCCCTTTCTGTATACGAAGATTATGAGCCTTATATCAATGATATGGCAAATGGGGAGATTAAGGTACTCACGCAGGAAAAAATCACCCTGTTTGAGCTTACCAGCGGGTCTTCGGGAAGCAAAAAGATGATTCCTTATACAAAGACATTAAAAAGGGAATTTCAGAGGGGGATCAAGCCATGGCTGTATGATATTTATACCAACGTAACCGGTGTGGATCAGGGAAAGAGTTATTGGTCGATTACCCCGGTAACAGCAGGAAAAAGTTATACACCCTCCGGTATTCCGGTGGGATTTGAGGAGGATGCGGAGTATTTTGGTTTTGTGACACAGGGGATTATGCGGCGGCTTTTTGCAGTTGACGGAGGCGTAAAGTTTGCGGAGGATATGCAGGATTTTTACAGGAAAACCGCATTGCATCTTTTAGGCTGTGGGGAGCTTACACTGATATCGGTGTGGAATCCCACATTTCTTACTTTGCTTTGTGATTTTATCAGTGATAATAGAGATTTTCTTGCCGGACAGATGCCGGAAAGGAAAAGACAGAGCTTTTTAGAGGCAGCGGCAAAAAAACGGTTTGACAACATTTTTTCCGAATTAAAGATGATTAGCTGCTGGGCGGACGGCAGTGCCGCCGCCTATGTTCACAAGGTACGGGAATATTTTCCCGGTGTATTGATTCAGCCGAAGGGACTGCTGGCAACGGAATGTTTTATGTCTTTTCCCCTTGTGGGAGAAGAAGGGGCGAGGCTTAGTATATATTCCCATTTCTTCGAATTTCGGAGGTTGACGGATGGGGAAATTGTGACGGCTGATATGCTTATACCGGGAGAGTATGAATTGATTGTTACAACGGGAGGAGGATTTTACCGTTATCGTATCGGGGATATTGTTGAAGTACTTGCGGTTTATAAGGATGCTCCACCGCGAATCCGGTTTTTACGCAGAACAGGGATCTGTTCCGACCTGTTTGGAGAAAAGCTGACGGAGGAATTTGTCAGAGGTGTATGTGAAAAACTGGGAATTGCCGATTGCTTTTGCCTGCTTGCACCGGAGGGAGCACGCTACTGTCTCTACACTACGGCAGAGCATGTCACACCGGAACTGCTAGATGATGAGCTGCGGGAAAGCTACCATTATAATTACTGCCGTCAGCTGGGGCAGCTGCAAGAGGCATGTATTGTAACCGTGACAGGGAATCCACAGGGAAAATATATAGAAAGGCTGACCGCAGAGGGGATGCGGGCCGGTGATATTAAACCGGCATATTTAAGCTCCAAAAGCGGCTGGGGAGAATATTTTGAATTACAGGAGGAGAAGATAAGATGACAAAAATCGCTTTGCTGGCCCCTGCGGGAGCTATGCACCGTTATTCGGGAAACTTTGGGAAATCCCTGCATTATGCACCGCTTACACTTACGACTCTGGCGGCACTGGTTCCTGAGGATGTGGATGCTAAGATTGCCATTTACGATGAAACTGCGGGGAAGATTCCCCTTGATTTGGATGCGGATTTAATTGGAATCACCTGTATTACAGGAACGGCACCCCGCTGTTATGCCTATGGAGATTATTTCCGCAAAAAGGGAAAAACGGTTTTTATGGGAGGGGTTCATCCCTCCATGCTTCCGGATGAGGCTGCACAGCACGCAGATGTTGTTTTTACCGGCTTTTCCGAGCAGACGTTTCCACAGTTTATCTATGATTACATAAAGGGCTGCCATAAAAAACGCTACTGTCAGAATGAGGATTTCACCATTGTGGGTAAACCAAAGCCCCGGAGGGAACTGCTAGATAAAAAACGCTACATTACAACAAAAACGGTCGAGGCAATCCGGGGATGCTGCCACACCTGCAGCTTTTGTGCCTATCCGGCAGCATTTGGCAAGACGGTTTACAAACGCCCGGTAAAAGAAGTGGTTGCTGAGATTGAGGCACTTGATACAAAGCATGTTGTTTTCCCGGATGTAAATCTGATTACGGACTTACAATATGCAACAGAGCTTTTTCGTGCGTTGATTCCGTTAAATATTATCTGGCTGGGACTTGTGACCTCAGCAGTGGGAATGGATGATGAGCTGATTGCACTGTTTCGCAAAAGCGGATGCCGTGGGCTTTTGATTGGTTTTGAATCCATAACCCAGGAATCCCAGCAATATATACACAAAGGGGTGAATCAGGTGGACAGTTATGTTACGCTGATGAAAAAGCTGCATGACAACGGTATTCTCGTACAGGGCTGCTTCGCCTTTGGGGGTGATGAGGAGGATGAGAGTGTATTTGACCGCACGGTGGAAATGATTATCAAGGCTAAGATTGACCTGCCAAGATATTCTATTCTCACACCGTTTCCTCAGACACCGTATTATTTCCAGTTGGAAAAAGAAGGGCGTATCACGGAGCGGAACTGGGCGATGTATGATGTGCAGCACTGTGTGTTTCAGCCAAAACGGATGACAAAGGAGCAGTTGGAGGAGGGGACAGACAGGGCATGGCGGGCGACGTATACGACCTCTAATATCGCAAAGAGACTGGCACCATTTAAGCACAGTCCGTGGCTCTCCGTGCCCCTTAATATAGGCTACAAAGGGTATGCCGATAAATGGCACAAATTTACCCGCGAAGTAATGTGTGATAACTCGGATATTCCGGTATTGTAAAGGAAAAAATTATGAAGATTACATTTATTCTCCCGGCAATCGGGAAAAAACAGGGACAGAAATATATCGGTACATGGAAAATGGAGCCGCTTACCATTGCAATGCTAAAGGCATTAACACCACCGGATATAGAAACAGAGCTTTTTGACGACCGTATCGAGCTGATTGATTACAATACCAAGACGGATCTTGTATGCATTACGGTTGAAACGTATACGGCACGCCGAAGCTATAAAATTGCTGCAAAATTCCGTGAGCGTGGAATTGCTGTGGTAATGGGTGGGTATCACGCGACCCTCTGTCCGGAAGAGATGGAACAGTATTGTGACAGCGTAATCGCAGGGAATGCGGAGACGGTATGGTGCCGTATGCTTTCGGATTTTCAAAACGGGAGCTTAAATAAGCTCTATCATGGCGGAATAGGGGAATATGATATCCAACCGGACAAAAGTATTTTCAAAGGGAAAAAGTATCTTCCGGTATCTCTTGTGGAAACGGGACGAGGATGCTGTCATAGCTGTGAATTCTGTGCTATATCAAAATATTACTGTAGTAAATACTACAGCCGGAAACACAGTCTGATCATCGATGACCTGAAAAATTCACAGCATAAATATACCTTTCTCGTCGATGATAACCTTGTTGCAGACAGGAATAATGCCATGACACTTTTTGAAGAAATCACACCGTTAAAGATTAAATGGGCAGGGCAGGGGACTCTTTCTATGGCAAAGGATGAAAAGCTGCTTGAGGCAATGAAAAAAAGCGGGTGTGAAATTATTCTTATAGGGTTTGAAAGCCTCAATAAGGAAAATCTGAATCAGATGAACAAGTCCTTTAACTATGCAATTGGCGAACGGGATGAGCTTGTGAAGCGTATTCATGATGCGGGTATTGGCATTTATGCCACCTTTGTTTTTGGTTATGATCATGATGATGAGGGTACGGTATATCAAGCATTGGAGTTTGCCAAAAAGCATAATTTTTACACGGCAGCCTTTAATCATCTGCTGCCATTTCCCAACACGGCACTTTATGACAGGTTAAAGGCAGATGACCGTTTAATCTATGATAAATGGTGGCTTGAAAAAGGGTATAATTATGGAGAACTTGCCTTTTATCCAAAGCGGATTTCTCCGGAAAAGCTTAGTATGCTCTGCCGGGATGCAAGAAAAGAATTTTCTTCACCGAAAACGGTTTTAAACAGAGGATTTGCTTCTCTAGGACGTACAAGTCCGCTGATGTGGGGTTTATTCTGGACGATGAATCTGCGTCTCGGTGAAGAAATTGATGAAAAAATGAATGTTCCGATAGGAGAGAATCTCGATGAACTTCCAAAATAACCGTTATACATTAAAATTTGCCGACAGCTCTGACAATGCCGGCATTCGTGAAATTTTTGAAAGTAGTGCCTTTGACGGAGGAATCAGCGTACAGTATTTGCGGAATCCAAAACCCTATGAATCCTTTCTTGCAGACGGTGAAGATGCAAAAATTCTTGTTATTCTGGATAATAAAGAGGGAAGAACGGCAGCGGTAGGCGGTGCCGTTGTGCGCCGGGAGTATTTGAATGGAAAAGCAGAGAAGTGTGCCTATCTTACCGGGCTTAAAATCCATTCGGACTATCAGAAAAAGATTTCTTTTATTGCAAAGGCGTATGGATTTTTGCATGAAGAGATTTCTGACTGTAAGTGCTGCTATACGACCATTCTTGATGATAACCTGCCTGCAATTTCCATGTTCGAAAAAAAGCATAAGCATATGCCGGAATACAGATATCTGGGACATTATACCACCTACTGTTTTCACGGTGGAAAGAAGATAATAGATATAGAAAAGGATAACTTAGAGGGATTTGATAAGCTGATGGAGACGCATTTTGCACAAAAAAGCCTTACACCGGTCAATTATAATTATAGGGGATTTGGTGAAAAGTCCTTTTATTGTGTACGGGAAAACGGAGAAATCATTGCCTGCTGTTTTGTGGGAAACCAGCAGGGATACAAACAGTATAAAATGAATTCCTATGGTGGGATTTATAAACTCCTTTCAAAACTTCCCACAAGGTTTTTTGGCTATCCGGAATTCCCGAAAGCGGACAGCATCGTAAACCATGGAGTTGTCTCTTATCTCTATATCCGGGATTATGATGTAAAACTTTGTGAGAAGTTTCTGCGTTCCGTTGCGGCGGAGGCAGGGTTTTCTCTGCTGATATGGGGAGGCTTTGAAAATAACCCTCTTTGCGGCACCCTTGACAGAATGCGGACGGTTCATTACGGGAGCAGGCTTTATTCTGTTTTGTGGGAGGAAGGAGACGAAATTTCCGGGGTGATTGGAATGGAGGCGGCACTGCTTTAAAATAAGTATGGGACGCATGAATAAATGTAAAGCGGACATGCCCGCATGTCCATTTGACGAATGCCGCGAGGGTCAAATACCCCGCAGCTCTGCTGCGTTGGAAGTTTGATGCCCCGTAGCTTGCTGCGGGGTTATTGACTTGATAAAATAAAATTCTACTTAATAGACTTTACAATCTCTTTCTCATGGTCTTTCGTAAATTCGCTTAATTCATAAGACCTTATTCTTTCATTAACCAATATTGGAACAACAAAACCATTTTTAGCCAATACAGAAAGTCTGTTGATTATTGTTTTATTTGTTACTGACATTTCCTTGCTTATTTCTATAGGCGTGAATTCCCTTTTATAGTTCTTAATTAAAAATAATAATAGTTCCTTTTCTTTTCCTTTCAAAAAAGATATGCTTCCAGCAATATCCTCCTCATTGGAACTAATCTGTAAATCACACACTTTGCTTGAATAAAGCTGAACCATTCTCAAGAAATAGTTTACCCATATTTCAGGGTGTGGTGGATTTTCACGACCAGAATAATATAATACAGGGAGTCCCATCTGAATGGATTCATAGTATTCGTCAATATCGTATGCGAAATATTCTTCCAAAGAACCGATTCCGTTAAACCCGTATCCATTCAAATCCATAATGTAGCCAGATAATAATCTTGCCGTTCTTCCATTCCCATCTTCAAATGGATGTATTGTAACCAACTGATAATGTACAACCGCAGCTACAATCAAAGGATGGTCATCTGTGGTATTTACATATTCCACTAATTCATCTAATAGTGCAGGAATATCTGAATATTCCGGTGGAATATAATCAGGATTACCACTCTTGGAATCATAAACTGCAAACAGTACACCTGGTGGCATAGGGCCTCTAAGTCCAATTTTTTCTTTTGAGGCCCCCTTTTCTACAAGTTTTTGCACATCCAAAATAAGCTTTTTTGAGAATTTCTCTTTTTTATTTGCCTTTTCTTCTAAGAGATTCAACGCTAAAAAATAATTACGTACTTCCTGCTCCGGTTTTAAAAAATGCTTTCTTTCATCACTCTCTATTACCTCATCAACTTGTTTTTCTGATAAGGGATTACCTTCAATTTTATTTGACGCATATGAGCTCCTTTTCTTTGAATTCTTGCGAAGCTTATTTGCAACTGTTTTTGATAGCTTTACGGATGATACATTATATCTATTTTTATCAATCTCTGTGATATATTTCAATATCTCATTTGTTAGTGTTACTTTAATCATAAAATCACTTCCTTCCACAAATACTATTATATCCAAAAATCAGTGATTTTTCCATTATAATTTCACTATTTTTTCACTATTTTTCACTGACGGTTACACGATTAAAGTAAAATAACTCGTTGTGATTTAATTTCTGATTATTATATTTGTGCCCTATGTAATTTGAAATATAATCATTATTTTTTAATATATCATAATATACATCCGCTCTATGAGAAAATAAAATGTATAATTTGACTTAAATGAACATTTAAAGTATAATTTAAAAGAAATACAGAAACTTATTGATTGGAGACGTAATTATGAATATAGGAGTCTGGATATGTGGGGTCCTTGTAATCCCATTTTTAATTATAGGTATGTTTTTTGCAATACTTAAAGAAAAAGCAGCTAAATTTGTTTCTGGATTTAACTCTTTATCTAAAAAAGAGCAGACATTATATGACAAGGCATATATTTCCCGTGACATAAGAAATCAGTGTTTCACATGGTCTGCAATTATGTTTATCGGGGCAGTATTATGTTATTTTGTAACATCATATATGGCAATTCCTGCATTTATTATTTGGGTGATTATGTTTTTTAAAGAGGTTCACTTTGATACTCATAAAGCATTTGAAAAATATTTGTTAAAATAAAGACAAAATTTGTATGCTATTCTACATGATAGAATGCCTAAAGAAAAGCTATTTGCAGGAAATCCCTGCCCCGTCTTCTATATTGCTGTACCGTGTTGACGAGGCAACAATAACAATAAGTTATTTGGTTTTATCCGTGTAGATGGGAAGTTACCTTTTTCTTGCACATATCAAAAAAATATGTTACCATTAATTTAAATCAGACAATCATTTGCAGGCGGACATATTGTATGGATTAGAATGCAGTATAGCTGAGCCGTCAATTCAGTTTAATCAAATTTTTCTATGTATTTCCTGCTTTTAATTCCAAAATTTCTGGTATTTTATAACGGACTGGAGCAGCGGCCAGCAATAGATGAAATGCATTTATCGGATGCATATGAACACAAAGAGGAGCAGTATGAACTGAATATTGCTTGCATTGTATATAATATCCATCCGGGGTATAATAAGGACGTGAAATAAAATTAATTTCTCAGATATGTCGAAAACTAAAGAAGAGAAAGACAGCAGCCATCATAGCAGAAGAATTGGAAGAAGACATTACTCTGGTGGAACGCATCTGTAAGGTGGCGGAATCATTTGCTCCTAAGTATGATGAGGAAAAGATTTATGAGGCAATGCAGGGATTGCCAGAATCAGATTTTTGATATTGACTTCCATTTCCCGTGGAAAATGCCATAATCATATTGTCATTATCGGGTTATTACACTATAATGAAAAAATATGATTCCCGCCAGCTTACTGCGGGATTGTTGATTTAGAGTTTGGAAGGAAAAGAGGATAGATATGAGCGTTAGAGCAGTAATAGCGGTTTGGGCAGGTAAGTTTGCCACAAAGGTGTTAAAAATAGCGGGTACCGGAGGAACTTCCCTTCCCGGTAAAATCGTACTGAAAATATGCCCGGACATTTTAGGGCATTTAGCAAAAGACATGAAGATTATCTGCGTAACCGGAACAAACGGAAAAACTACAACTTGTCATATCATAAGAGATATGATTGAGGCAAATGGCAGTACGGTATTTTGCAATGATGCCGGTGCCAATCTGCTTGGGGGAGTGGTATCCGCATTTGTGGGAGCGGCTGCATTAAATGGAAAAATCAATAAAGACTATGCATTGTTAGAATGTGATGAGGCAGCACTGAAAAGTATTGTAAAATATTTTGGGAAACTGGATGTGACTGCAGTGGTCACAAATGTATTCCGCGACCAGTTAGACCGATATGGTGAGGTACTTACTACCGTAAACAAGATCCGGGCAGGACTGGAGCAGCTTCCCGATGTCAAGCTGATATTAAATGCAGACTGCTCTTTGACAAGTTCCCTAAGTGACCTGCCCCATAGTGAGATTCACTATTTTGGTGTAAATGATTCCCTTTATGAAGGAACGTCTTCGGATATTTCGGATGCGGTATATTGTATCCACTGTAAGACAAAGTACCACTATCACTATCATACATTTGGTCATCTGGGAGGTTTTTACTGTGAAAAATGCGGTTATCGCAGACAGGAACCGGAGGTTGCACTTACCAAAGTGATAGAGTGGAAGGAGGCTTCTTCTGTAATTGAGATGGAAGTCTTTGGCAAGACAATAGAAGCAGAGGTTATGCTTCCCGGGGGTTATAATTTATATAATGCTCTGGCGGCAACAGAGACAGCACATTTCATCGGACTTTCAGAGGAGAAAATAATATCTGTACTTGGTGGTCTTACAACACATTTTGGAAGAATGGAGCAGGTTGCTTATCAGGGACATAACTTACATCTTGTGCTTGTTAAAAATCCGGCAGGATTTAATGAGGTATTACAGTTTTTAATTCAACAACGACCGACAGGGAATATTGTTTTTGGTTTAAATGATAATTATGCCGACGGAAAGGATATATCATGGATTTATGATGTAGAATTTGAACGTTTAACAAAAGCAGCATCCGGAGCAAAGAATTTTTATTTTACCGGCAAACGTGCCTATGACATGCAGTTAAGATTGAAATATGCGGATTTTGACATTTCCAGATTTCTTGTAGAAAAGGATTATAAGACACTGATTACCCGGTTAGGACAATCCGGTGAGGATACTTTTTTAGTACTTTCCTATACTTGTATGTTAGAATTCAGAGATAAACTAAGCGAATTTGTACCGTTGGGGAAATATTCGCGATAGCAATGAGCAGTGCGTCAGAAAAAACAGATAGGCTGACGTTGTGCTTGCACATAAGGCAGCCTATCTGTTTTTTCTGACATAGGGCGAAGCCCGCGACCGAGCCGAAGCAAAGCGAAGGCGAGGTGCACAGCGGGGAAAAGGGAAGCCCGCGACCAAATTTTATCAAAACAAAAAGTGCGGCATACTATATTAAGGAGGCAAAACATGAGTGATAAAAAAAGTCTTCACATCTGTCATTTATACTATGATATTTTAAACCTATATGGTGACAACGGAAATATCCGGGCAATGGAGAAACGTCTGGCATGGAGGGGGATTGATTCCAAGGTAACAAGACTTTCCTTTGGAGAAGTGGATACCAGTGAGGATTTTGATATTATTTTCATTGGCGGCGGACAGGATTTTGAGCAGGAGCTGCTGGTGAAGGATTTGTTTGCCTATAAAGCTGACTGGCTCAAAAACGAAATCGAGAGAGGTACGGTGATTCTTGGAATCTGCGGCGGTTACCAGATGCTTGGAAAATATTATGAGGCAGCAGACGGAACAAGGGTAGATTTTTTAGGCGGTATTGATGTCTATACGACTGCCTCCGATAAACGTATGATCGGTAATTTTATATACGAATATACGAAGGAAAATGGGGAAACATTTCCAATTGTAGGATTTGAGAATCATAATGGTCAGACATGGCTTGGTGATGGTGTAAAACCTATGGGAAAAATGATAAAAGGATATGGAAATAACGGGGAGGATGGAACAGAGGGTGCCCGTTACAAGAATGTATTTGCAACCTATTCCCACGGACCACTCCTGCCTAAAAATGCAAGAATTGCAGATGAACTCTTGGGAATTGCATATAAAAGAAAATATAAGGAGGAACTTCCGTCACTGGAGCACGAAATGGAAGATGCGGCATTAAATGATATTAAAAAGCAGTTGGGGTGTTAAACATGATTACGATATTATCCAATATTTTCATAAAGGGAAAGGAAGGTTCTCAAAAACGCAAGGCATATGGTACGCTTTGCAGTATTGTGGGAATTTTACTGAATCTTTTTCTGTTTGCGGGTAAATATTTTGCGGGAATTATAAGTGGTTCTGTGGCAATTACGGCAGATGCATTTAACAATTTGTCCGATGCAGGATCTTCTTTTATTACATTGGTAGGTTTTTTATTTGCAGGGAAAAAACCGGACCCGGATCATCCTTTTGGACATGGACGGTTTGAGTACATATCCGGATTTGTGGTGTCCATAGCCATTTTATTGATGGGATTTGAACTGCTTAAGACCTCTGTTATGAAGATAATTCATCCGGAACCGGTGGATACCAGTCTGGCTGCAGTTGGGGTTTTAATTGTGTCCATTTTGGTAAAAATGTATATGGCGTTTTATAATCATTTTATTGGAAAAAGGATTGATTCTTCTGCCATGAGGGCAACGGCAATGGATTCGTTATCGGATACCGTTGCGACATTGGTGGTTCTGATTGCAATGCTGGTAATACGGTTTACGGGTGTGAATATTGACGGTATCTGTGGTGTATTTGTGGCACTTTTTATTCTTTATGCGGGTTTCAGTGCGGCAAAGGATACGTTGGATCCTTTACTTGGGCTGGCACCGAAAAAAGAGTTTGTGGAGCAGATTGAGCAGATTGTTTTGGCACATGATGAGATTAAAGGAATCCATGATCTGGTTGTGCACGATTACGGACCGGGAAGACTTATGATTTCACTGCATGCGGAAGTGCATGGAGATCATGATATATTTGAAGTACATGACACAATTGATCATATTGAGAGGGAATTAAACGAAACGTTATCCTGTGAATCCGTTATCCATATGGATCCGATTGAAACCGATAATGAAGAAGTGGCAAGGATGAAGGGTATTATAGCAGCGAAGGTGAAAGAGATTCATGAACAGATGACAATTCATGATTTCCGTATGGTTTCCGGCCCAACTCATACAAATGTAATTTTTGATGCAGTGATGCCGTATGGAATGAAAATGAGCAGGGAAGAGGTAAAACAAAAGATTGAAGTTATGGTGGAGGAAATGGATGGAAATTATTATGCAGTAGTGCAGATTGATCAGGGCTATATATAATCTGTTCAATGAAAGTTGAGATTTGCTGCAGGCAGCAGGGTATGTGTGGATGAAGCAGTTTGTACAGAAATATAGGAGGATATGTGGCAAGAACAGAGAATCAGAAGACAAAAATATTATATGTATTAAAGATACTGCAGGAGGAAACGGATGAAAGGCATCCCATGTCTGCACAGCAGATTGCGAAAAAGGTGTCGGCTTATGGGGTAAAATGTGAAAGAAAAAGCATATATACGGATTTAGATGAGCTTACAGAATTTGGATATGATATCATAAGGACAAAAAAAGGTGCGTATCTGGCTTCCAGACAATTTGAATTGGCAGAATTAAAGCTTTTAGTGGATGCAGTGCAGTCGTCCAGATTTATTACGAAGAAGAAATCAGACGAGCTGATTGAAAAGCTAAGCACCCTGTTAAGTTGTTTTGAAGGAAAATTGTTAAAAAGACAGGTTCTGGTGACGAACCGCATCAAATCAATGAATGAGAGTATCTACTATAATGTAGATGCGATTTACAGTGCGATGGATCAAAATAAGCAGATTGCATTTTCCTATTATACGTGGAATGTGAGAAAGGAAATGGTTCAAAAGAAAAACGGGGAACCTTATATTATTTCTCCATGGTTTCTGCAATGGGAGAATGAGAAATACTATCTGATCGGATTTGATGAAGAGACAGGTCAGATGAAACATTTCCGGGTGGACAAAATGTTGCATATTTGTTTAAGGGAAGAAATACGCCAGGGAAAAGAAATATTTTCTCAAATGGATATGGCTGCTTATACGCAGGAAACATTTCATATGTTTCAGGGAGAAAAGAAGGCAGTAACGCTTAGGGTAAAAAATGAGCTGGCGGGTGTCATCATTGACCGTTTTGGAAAAGAAGTATGGATGCATCCGGTAGATGAAGAATTTTTTACCATAACGGTGGATGTTATGGTGAGTAATCAGTTTTTTGGCTGGCTGACAGGACTTGGCGGAAAAGCAGAAATTTTAGAACCCGCATGGGTAAGCGAAGCATATAATAAACTCTTATCTGATATATTAGTATAACTTAAACTAATTAACCATAAATTCCACTTGTCTAAATTCCCATATACTTCGTTGTTGTTAATCCACGCAGTCACTGTTATGTCTCATTTCTCCGCCTTGTAGAATGAAAATTTATCCTGCATCAAATGTTATCGGTAATTAATTTGGGTTATACTAGTACAATGAACAATAAGTATATAAGATAACAAATGGTAAGACATTCATATATTTGCTATATGGGAAAAAGACAACAGATATTGTAATAAATTATTAGAATAAAAAACACATAATAAACACATTTATTTTTTATGGTACTAATACAGCGTGAAAGAGGAACAGGAGGAACAGGATATGTCAGGAATGGTTTTAATAGAAATGTGGGGAGGACAGGTAATGGGAGCATATTATGGAGGATATGGTTATGGGTATGGATATTTTTCCTATCTTATTTTTATGCTGCCTGCATTGATTCTCGGACTGTGGGCACAGGCAAATGTGAAGCATACGTTCCATAAATATAGTAAGATTAATAATTCCAGAAATGTTACCGGAGCACAGGCGGCAAGGATGATCTTGGATCAGAATGGACTTAAGTATATTAGAATAGAACAGATAGCGGGACAGCTTACAGACCATTATGATCCGAAAAAGGGAGTGATCCGTCTTTCTTCTTCCGTATATAACTCCGCTTCCATCGGAGCAGTTGGTGTGGCGGCACATGAGGCAGGGCACGCAGTACAGCATGCAGAAGAATATACACCTATCCGTATTCGGAATGCCATTATACCAGTTTGCAATTTTGGCTCAAATGCAGGTCCGATTTTGATTTTGATTGGATGCCTTTTTGCAAATCGTTCCTTTGGCAGAAGTTTAATATTTTTTGGGATTTTACTTTTTTCACTTGTAGCATTGTTTCAGCTTGTTACATTGCCGGTGGAATTTGATGCGTCTTCCCGTGCATTAAATGTTATCAAAGGCAGCGGGATGTTTATGGAACAGGATGTAAAAGGGGCCAGAAAAGTTTTGAAGGCTGCAGCAATGACCTATGTGGCAGCACTGATTACATCCGTTATGCAGATATTATATTATGTCACAAGATTTTTAGGGACTGGCAGAAGGGATGACTGATAAAGCAGGTTTATGTACCTTTTGCAGCAGGACCACTGGCTTGACGGATAAAAGCAGCAATGATATTATAGTTAAGAAAAAAACACATATAAGAAGTTTTGAGTAACACAATAATGCGTTAGAATTTAGGGAGGCAGGAACCATGAGAAAATTATATAAAAGATTAACGGCGGCTGTATTGGCGGCTGCAATGATACTGACATTACCGGTTACCGGTGGGATTGCCAAAGCAGATGCTGTAACGGATGCAGATCCAAAGGATGTTTATGTATCTTTTGGTGCAGATTTGTCATCGGATGAGAAATCAAAGGTAATGGGTTTGATGGGAATTACAGCAGATGATTTAGAGGATTATACAGTTGGTGAGATTACAAATGCAGATGAGAAGAAATACCTTGGTGATTATCTGGATTCCAGTGTAATTGGTTCGAGAGCACTATCTTCTGTTATTGTTGTGGTAGGCAAGGATGGAGACGGAATTGATGTTGAGACAAAGAATATTTCATATTGTACCTCTGGCATGTATACAAATGCACTTATTACAGCAGGCATTGAGAATGCAGATGTAATCGTAGCAGGTCCCTTTGAAATTACAGGTACGGCAGCTTTAGTGGGAGCTATGAAGGCATATTCAGAGCTGACCGGTAAGGAGATTTCCCAAGACAGTATGGATGCGGCGGTCAATGAGCTTGTTATTACAAGTGATATGGCAGAGGGTGAGAATTCGGAAAGTATTGAAGAGCTGATGGCTTATGTAAAGGCAGAGGTTGTAAAAAGAGGTCTTAACAATGAGGATGAAATCAGCAAGATCATTGATGAAGCAGCCGAGCAGTTAAATATCACAGTTACAGAAGATGAGAAAAAAGCCATTATTTCCTTAATGAAGAAGATTGGTGATTTGGATCTGGATCTCGACAGTATGAAGGAACAGGCAAAAGATTTATTCAATAAGCTTGAGGATATGGGAATAGACAAGGAACAGGCAAAGAATTTCTTTCAAAAGATCATAGATGCGATTCAGAGTTTCTTTAATAGCCTCTTTGATTAAATTCATATTCAATACAGTGCAATAACATTTATTTAAAGGATAAAAGCGGCAGGGTGTTAAAACTCTGCCGCTTTTAGTCGTATCTGAACGGTTGATATTAAAAAATAAGTAGGTATAATAAACATTGACATAGTGTGTTAGGATATTCAGGCTATTCTGTTATGGAAGGAGAAAGTGGTGATGAAGGAAAGCAGATTATTTGGAATTATATACTATTTGCTTGATAAAGGAAAGGCGACCGCTCCGGAATTAGCAGAAAAGTTTGAAGTATCGGTCAGAACGATTTATAGAGATATTGACGCCCTAAGTGGAGCGGGTATTCCTATTTATGCAGAAGCAGGCAGAAATGGGGGAATTCATTTAACAAATGGTTTTGTCTTGGATAAAGCTGTATGCAAAGAGTATGTTCCAAAAATCTCATGCCAAGATTATGAAATTAGCTGAAACCTTTTCAAATGAGGAATTGTTTTCTAAAGGCATTTATAAATGGGTTGGAGGAAGCACGTTAGGCTCGTATTTTGTCCGTGTTACAGCAAGTCATTATGATTGGGCTATGAAAAAATTAAAGGCACACAAGAAGGATTGTGTCAATAAGTGAAGATACCAAGCGAGGGGCAAGATATAAAAACTTTGCCTCTCGTTTTACAACTGAAAAAGTATAGATACAGGTCGAGAATACAGAAATTGCGAAAATAATGCCTATCTTTCTGTTTTCCGTACCCTTTGTCGCAATTCTCCGTATCACAACTGCAAGTTTTTATGCCACAGAGAAAAGTACATTTTCTTATGTTTTAGCTTTCATTGAACCGCTGTTTATGTTAGTGCTAATGTTTATTCTTCTGCCTTTGTTCGATGGGTAGATAATGATTTGTTGGAATACAGTTTTAGCAAGGATTTTATCGGCATTGTTAGCTGTTATACTGCCTTAGATGCTGGCACGTTTCTATTTTTATCTTATGAAGAAAGTGTGAAACAAATTGATATTTTTATAAATAATGGTAAAATATTTATGGTCATTTTTATAATTTAGGGCATAATACATAGAAAAAAGGTGTGATTCTATGTTTTATGAGCTAAAGAGAGGCAGAGTTGGGCTGATCACTCTGCAGGAATTACAGGATGATTATGTAATGTACGGTTTTCCTGAGCAGACAGTCTTAGAATGCGGGGGAAATTCTTATAATTTTCGCAGCAATCATTATGTACGGGATGATTTGATCTTTACGGTACTTGATATAATTGATATGTTGAATGTATTTGGTGAAAAGGACCGGGTGGCACTTTATATCCGCCATGATTTGTGTCTGATTGTGGATGTAAAGGATGAAGATGGAAGTATCCGGAAACAGTTTGAACATGTGGTAGAGCGATATGAGACAAATGGGCAGGGGCTTAAGCAGACAGTACCTGAAACATTTCTCTATCATTTTTTGGACTTTCTGATTCAGGATGATAAGAAATTTCTGGAAAACATGGAATTTCATATGAGTGTATTGGAAACTAAAATGCTAAAAGAACCCGTTGATCCCGCATTTATTAATGAGATTCTTTCCATTAAGAAAGAACTGATGTATATCTGGAATTATTATGAGCAGTTGATTGATGTAGGAGAGGTATTGCGGGATAATGAAAATGATATGTTTCCGGTAGAGAATGCAAGACGGTTTTCAATTTTTACGGACCGGGCAATCCGGTTAAGTGAAAACGTGAAATATTTAAAGGAATATACCGTACAGCTTCGGGAGACTCATGATGCAATGTTAGATTATAATCTGAACAATATCATGAAACTCCTTACGGTGATTACCACGGTTTTTTTACCGCTCACATTGATTGTAGGCTGGTATGGAATGAATTTTGCAAATATGCCGGAATTGACATGGAAATATGGATATTATGGCGTGATATTATTTTCTGCGGCAGTGATCATATTCTGCATAGCAGCTTTTAAAAAACATAAATTGTTATAAAGCAGATATAAAAAGAATTCCGGAGGCTGGTATAATGAAAAGTATCGGAAACGACATAGGGCTAGGAGGAAAATGAAAGTGAATCACAATTATGGGATATTATTCGTGTTGTTTTTTCCAGTTGTGGGTGGAATGATAGGATTTTGCTTAGGAAGAAAAGGAAAGGATATTCGGAATAGCTGGATTGATTTTGTTGTGGTAGTAGAGAGTGCGGTGCTGGCATATCTGGGTTATATGCTGTTGGGAAAACAAGCCGGAATTTCCATCATTTTTCAATTTTTTCCTGAAATAAAATGTTCGCTGTCCCTTGATGGGTTGCGGGTGCTGCTTTGTATGACTACGGCAGTTTTATTTGCTGTGGCAGTTCAATTTATGAAAAAGTCCATGCAGGAAGAAATGGGAAGTAATCGTTTTTATCTGCTTTATATGGGTATGTTCAGTATGATTCTGGGTGTGATTCTGGCAGATGATTTCTTTTGTTTTCTTATTTTTATCATGTTGGCATTTTTATGTGCTTATCCGCTGCTGTGCTATAGACAGGATGAAAAGGGAAGAAAAAATGCTCGGGTTTATGTGATTTTTTTGGCTGTTGCACTTATATTGATCTTAGTGGGAACGACTATTGTATATGATAAGGTTGGAGGTGTTGGTTATACCGAGGTAAAACTTTATGCAGGGCAAATGTTAAATGAGGGCAGCCCTACAGTTTATCTGGGTGGTCTGGCACTATTTACAGGGTTTGCAATATTTGCAGGAATTTTTCCGGTACAGTTTCAGGTTACGAAAGGCACCTCTCACAGTATGTTGGAGGTGTCTGCCATTCTTTCCTGCCTGATATCTAAATTAGGCATTTGGGGGATTATGATTCTTGCAGTCAGTTTTTTCCTATCTAATATATTATATGGCAGAGTGCTGTTAATAGCAGGTTTGCTGACTATGATCTGGGGGTTGTTGATTACACTTTCTTCCACAGATATCCGGAAAATATTAATGGGACTGAATATTGTAACAAACGGTTTTCTTGCACTGGATATTGCACTTATAGTGTTAAGCGGGGGAACCAATACTTATGCCGTGTATAGCAGTATTTTTTTACTGATAGCCTTTTCGTTGTGCCTGTTTGCTTTGTATATGATTGCTTTAGAACAGGTTTATAAAGTGCATACTTATGAAATCAATGGTTTGATCGCATCAGGAAAAGAAAATAAACGATTGGCGTTTGTATGCTTTCTTTCCGGTGCCAGTCTGGTGGGAGTACCGGGAACGTTAGGATTTTTAGCATATTCTGCATTATTTCATACACTTATATCAGATATAAAATGGAAATGGCTCACCGTTTTGTGTATTCTGTTATGGGCTTTTTTTATGACGGCAGTGGTTCGTTTTTTTATGAAGTTATTTATCAGTAAGAAAGAGGAGTCAATGCAGATTTTAACGACAAGGGAGGAAAGAAAAAGAAGCGAAGATGTAGAAAAGGCGGAGGAGAACAGGGATGAGAGAATTAATGGCGGCATATCCGAAAACAGGAACAAAAAGGCAGAAGGGAATCTATGTATTTTTGGTGAAGTAATACTATTGGGAATCAGTGTAATACAGATTGCAGCTGGTATTTTTCCGTATTTTATTTCTGAACAGTTAAGAAAGACTGTTATGATGTTCTCGTATGTAGAAAATAAAACAGGTACGATTTCATATTTTACAGAGGATGTTCTAATTGGATTTGGAGTGGCAGTTTTATTAGCTGCTATTTTCTATTTGAATTTAGTATATGGCATTTTACTCCGTACAATCCGTAATAAGAAAAATAAAAAGTTAAAGGAAAGCCTGTAAGAACAGTGTTAGAAATATAAAAAGAAACGTACAAATGTACGTTTCTTCTCAAATGAGGGGGAGAGGATTCAAATATATGAAAAGCTCTTACAAAACATAATATAGTAGAAAAATGTGTTCAAAATGTGTTTAAAGTGTGAGAAAAAGAAAAATATAATCAAGTTTAACTTAGAATACACATAAAAAAAGAAACGTACGAATCGAACGTTTCTTTTTCATGAGGGGGGAGAAGAGGATTCAAATATATGAAAAACTCTTACAAGACATAATATAATAAAAAAATGTGTTGTAAATGTGTTTAAAATGTGAGAAAAAAGTGAGAGGAGATAAAGAATGTGTTAATTTGTTATTATATGAATATAGATGAGACCTGTTCTTTTGAGCAGATGGAAGCTTTACATAAAATAATTCCCAAGGAACGTCAGAAAAAAATAAATAAATTACGAAATCAGGAAAAAGCCAAAAAACAGTTGTTTTCAAGTGTTTTTTTACAGTATGGATTAAGTGAAGCACTGGATCTTCCAATGGAGGCGGTCGCATACACTTACGGAGAATATGGTAAGCCTGAAATCATGTATAGCGGAAAAGGACAGAGAAGGCAGATTGATTTTAATTTGTCTCATTCGGGAAGCTATGCAGTGCTGGCAGTCAGTGACAAACCGGTTGGAATTGATGTGGAATATATAAAAAAGAACCGGCTTGCAGTAGCAGAACGTTTTTTCTGTGAGAAAGAATATCAGGATATCTTAAAGGCAGAAGGGGCAGAAAGAGATGGCAGGTTTTTAGAGTACTGGACAATGAAAGAGGCATATGTAAAACGCATAGGGAAAGGCTTGCATTTTCCGTTAAATCATTTTTTAATAAACAGGGAGAGGAAAGGTTTTTCCTCTGCACATCAGGAGAATGTTTATTTTGCAACGTTTTTTTTAGAGGAACAGAAATATTGTGTGTCTGTTTGTAGTGAATATAAGGATGAGATAGAGAGATTTTCAAAAGATAAGATGCATGAGGTCAAATTAGAGCAGATTTTGACTCTCTATTTTTAAAAAATATTAGATTTTACTTTATTTTTGGATATTGATGGGGTATAATAAATATAAGTGTGCAAGTACGCATATATTTTCATTTCTACAAGCAATGAACCAAGCAGGCGTGTGGATTTAATATTCCATCGTATGTGATGAAATGTTGACTTGTAATTATTTAAGAATACGGAGGAATTTTTCATGTTAGTTTCAGCAGAAGAGATGTTAAAAAAGGCAAAGGCCGGAAAATATGCAGTTGGTCAGTTTAATATTAACAATCTGGAGTGGACAAAGTCGATTCTTTTAACGGCACAGGAATTGAACAGTCCTGTTATCCTTGGTGTATCTGAAGGAGCAGGTAAGTATATGACTGGTTTTAAGACAGTTGCAGCTATGGTTGATGCTATGGTAGACAGTCTGGGAATTACTGTTCCGGTAGCACTTCATTTAGATCACGGTTCATATGAAGGAGCAAAGGCTTGTATTGAAGCAGGTTTTTCTTCTATCATGTTTGACGGTTCTCATTATCCAATTGAAGAGAATGTAGCAAAGACAAAGGAGTTAGTGGCAATCTGTAAAGAAAAAGGTCTTTCTTTAGAGGCTGAGGTTGGTTCTATCGGCGGGGAAGAAGACGGTGTGATCGGTGCTGGTGAATGTGCAGATCCGGATGAGTGTAAGGCAGTTGCTGATTTAGGTGTGACAATGCTGGCAGCAGGTATTGGTAATATTCACGGCAAATATCCGGAAAATTGGGCAGGTTTAAGTTTTGAGACACTGGATGCCATTCAGCAGAAGACCGGTGATATGCCGTTAGTATTACACGGTGGTACTGGTATTCCAGAGGATATGATTAAGAAAGCAATCTCTTTAGGTGTTGCTAAGATTAATGTGAATACAGAGTGCCAGTTGTCATTTGCAGATGCTACCCGTAAGTATATTGAAGCCGGAAAGGATTTAGAAGGTAAGGGATTTGACCCACGTAAGTTATTGGCTCCGGGTGCAGAGGCAATTAAAGCAACAGTCAAAGAGAAGATGGAATTATTTGGCTCTGTAGGCAAGGCTTGAGATTAACGATAAAACGAATAGCAAAAAAGAATGGCATTTCTGCGTTTTGATGCAGAGATGCCATTTTATATCAGAATGGTCTGGTAAATGTAAAAATAGCTAAATGTTTTAAAAAGTCGGATATTGCCAGCTTGAAACGGCATAAAATCCACATACTAAAGGTACAATCCGTTAAGTGATGGATTGTCTTATAGGAGGGATTTTATGATTTATGTACCAATAGGCAATTACTGTCCGGGATTGGTTCCGGGGCTTATGAATGCCCAGCCGTTTCTTCAGGATGACAAGGAGTCATATTTAGAGGAATTGATGAACGGTGTGGACGAGATTAATAAGCAGGATATCATGAACCGGATGCAGCAATTTTCCTGTAAAGAAGAAATGGAACGTTATGTGGAAAAAAAGGAGCTGCCTAGGCTTATGTAGGAAAGAAAGGCTGTCGCATTGCGGCAGTCTTTTTGAAAATTTTCATCCTTATGGGAAATGGGATATGTTCATTACCAATCGCAATTCACAAGGTTTGCCTGACAATTGCCGTGAGAACTGGAAATAAAATTTGGAGAGCAGGGATGGTATCGCAGAGTATTTAGCTGCAATGAATTTTGAAGGTAGAGGTAAATTACATGAAAATTGACCAAATGACAGAAGTTAAGTTTTATGAAAATGTAGCGGATGAGCTGCTTAAATTTGCTGTGATAATAGCTAAGAGCCACAATAAATATGTTTTTTGTAAGCACAAAGATAGAGATACATGGGAAGCACCCGGAGGTCAACGGGAGTCTGGGGAAAATATTATGGATACAGCAAAGCGGGAGTTGTATGAGGAAACAGGAGCTTTGGAATTTGATATAGAGCCTATATGTGTATATTCTGTTGCAGTGCCCGAAGATTTTGATGGTAATGAATCGTTTGGAATGTTATTTTTTGCCGAAATAAAGTGCTTTGAAGCAGAGTTACATAGTGAAATAGAGAAAATTATCGTAACGACTGAACTGCCAGAGAAGTGGACTTATCCCAATATTCAGCCTGATTTGATGAAAGCGGCAAAGGAACGGGGCTATTTATAAGAGGAAAGAAATGTAAGGAGGTAATTATGGGCTCAGATTGTACAGTAGCCATTGATGACGGTTTGATAAATATCAGAGTAGGTGCCATTATTATGAAAGATAATAAATTTTTAATGGCAGGCAATGAAAGGCAGGATTATTTATATTCCGTAGGTGGACGTGTTAAATTCGGTGAAACGGCAGAGTCTGCAATTATAAGGGAAGTATATGAGGAAACAGGTGTGAAACTGGAAGTAGATCATCTTGGTTTTATTCATGAAGCTTATTTTTACGGGGATGATCCAATTAAGGAAAACAAATTAATTTATGAAATATCATTTTATTTTTATATGAAAATACCGAATGAATTTGAACCGAAATGTGAAAGCTTTACAGAGGATGGTTCCAAGGAAAGGTTAATATGGGTAACTGCGGACAGTAAAATTAAATATTATCCGGAGTTTTTTAGGACAGAATTAAATAATCCAAGTGATGGAGTAAAATATATTGTCGTTGATGAGAGGAAAAAGAATTAGGCAGCCTGCCATTTTCCGGCGAAAAGAAAAACAGCCTAAACATCTTGCCTGAAAGTATGATGTTTAAGCTATCTTCAAAGTTCCTGTCAATTAGTTGAAGCGACGAGATTCGAACTCGCGACCTCTGCGTCCCGAACGCAGCGCTCTACCAAGCTGAGCCACGCTTCAAAACAACTATTTAATTATATACATATTCAGTAAGGATTGCAAGCATATTTTATATTTTTTTGGATATTTTTTGCAGATGAAAGAGGAGTAAGTTTGGATTTATTGCCGCAGGCAGCATTTTTTGATCAGGAGGGAACGTATGACGGATATTATTGTATTAGGGATATTGGCACTGGCCGTTTTTCTTGTTCTTAAATATAAGTGGAAAATGCATAAAACCCAGACCGGATGTTGTAATGGTGGGTGCAATGGGTCAGCCTGTAAGAATTGTAATAGCACACGGAAGAAGAAACCGTAATGCAGTAACAGTTCATTCTTTGATTCCGCAAGCAACGAGCCAAGTGACTGCTTGCAGACATTTGAAGACTGCTGCGAGGGTCACATACCCCGTTGCCCTGCGGCAGGATTGCTGACTACAGGCTGTTTATTGATACAAAGATGAACGGTTATGTGATTCAAATGTTAACTGAATAATAAAAATAGGTTGACAAATGGAAGGCACAAATATATTATAATAACTGAAATGTAAACCGATTAGAGACAAATGGGTTAACATTTTGAAAAGGAGTTTAATATGGCGGACTTTTTAAAATTGGCTGCAGGGTTATCTGTTTATAATGACAGACGCTTTCATGGCTATGTAATCGGCAGGGCAGAGTGGTTGTTAGATGGCAGTATTCAGACGGTGGAAAGCACTATCATAAAAGAAAAGAAAGACTATCTGCGGATTAATGTAAGCGGATATGAAGCAGGGCGGCTGCTTTGTGGAAGGCTGGTTGTCACAATGTTAAAGCGGGATATGGAAATACCGGAGGACAGAAGGGGGGTGCCGGTAACAGATAGAAGGAGAATAGGCATGATGGAATGTACTTTTAGGGAAAACGAAAAACTTTTTTATTTTGATCGAAAGCAGGTAGATGCCTATTTAAAGACAGTCCGGGATATGAATCCAATTCATAATGGGGAACGGGCGGTTATACCGGGCCTTATGCTGCTTGACTTTATTTTGAAAAAGGAATTTCTGACAGGCGGTGTAAAGAAGGGAACAATACGGTTTTTTAATCCTATGCGGGTAAATGATCGGTTTCGAATCCGGCGGGACAGTAAGGAAGTAAAAATTGTATCGGAATCGGGAACGGTTAATTTTGCCAGTATAGATGTGCATACATAGAAAATAGTCAGGAAAGGAAAATGTGTAGTGAAATTCCCCGATTAATTCATTATACAAGGAAGGAATATGAAAAAAATAAAATTATCTACATTACAGATTACAAAGATTGCATTTATGACAGCTTTTGTCAGTGCAGCATCTTATTTAAGAATCCCATTGCCGTTTTCAGAAGGGGCAATTACGGGACAGACGCTGGCAGTGAATCTGGTAGCATTAACCTTATCACCGAAAGAAGCGTTTATCACGATGCTGTGTTATTGGCTGTTAGGAGTTGTGGGAGCACCGGTATATGGTGGAGCGGCAGGTCCCGGTAAAATGTTTGGTCCTGCCGGAGGATATTTTGTGGCATTTATGCTGGCAGTTGTTTTGATTGCTGCAGGGAGGGGAAAAAAATACAATTTGTTCCGATATACATTTGTTACAATTTTGGTCGGCATTCTTGTAATTGACGGTATCGGATTTATCTGGATGAAGGTAGTGGCAGACATGACATGGAAAGCGGCATTTATGGCAGGATTTCTTCCGTTTCTTCCGTTGGATATTGTAAAATGTATTGGTGCAGTTTTACTGGCAAAACCGGTTCAGGGTGCTTTTTATGTGATAGAAGGTGAAAACGGAAGGCGGTCGGATACATCGGCAACGCCCAAAGCCAAGGCTTGATTTTTAAGGAGCAGTCAAATACCCCGTAGCAAGCTAGTGTAAATGATATAGATTGGAAATATAAGATGAGGAAACGATATGAAACAGGTATGTATACTAGGAGGGCTTAGAAGCTATATCGGGGTGGAAAACGGAATATACCGAAAGATAAGTGCGGAACAGTTGGGGGCACATGTACTTCGTGAAGTTGTAAACAAATACCGTATACCCGTGGAAGATATCGATGGGATTGTGGCAGGAAACAGTATGGGAGCCGGCGGGAATCTGACAAGGCTTATGATGTTAGAGGCTGGGCTGCCTGCAAAAATTCCAGCAGTAACACTGGATGTTCAATGTGGGTCCGGTCTGGAGGCTGTTATAACAGCGGCAGCCAGAATTGAAAGCGGTCTGGCAGATGTTATGATTGCTGGGGGATTTGAAAGCTGTTCTACAAAGCCACTTCGTATCAGAAA
>CAJUBR010000016.1 GCA_910584695.1 uncultured Lachnospiraceae bacterium | reverse complement strand
TGCTGTTATCGTATTGATTATCATTGCACCCCTTGAAAGAGGACTGTGTTTGGTGGAACAATAAATTTTTTCCAGTCAGGGAGGATAAGAATATGTATAAGATGATGACACCCGGACCAACGATGGTCGCAGAAAATGTGAGAAGTGCGAGAAGTATAGAAACAGGTAATCCAGATCTGGACTTGGACTTTTATGATTTTTACAAGGAAACCTGTGAATTGTACAGCGGTCTGCTTGATACAAAAAATGAGAGTCTGATTTTAAGCGGGGAAGGAATTCTTGGATTGGAAGCAGCGGTTGCTTCCGTTACAGAGCCGGGGGATCGGGTACTGGTATTGGACAATGGTGTGTTTGGTAAGGGGTTCGCTGATTTTGTAAGTATTTACGGCGGTGAACCGGTTTTATATACAACGGATTATAAAAAAGAAATAGAAGCAGAACCTTTAAGAGAATATTTAGAGAGGGATTCTGATTTTAAATATGCAACGATCGTCCACTGCGACACGCCAAGCGGTATGTTAAATAATATATCTGTCATCTGTCCGCTGCTAAAGGAATATGGTATTTTAACAGTGGTAGACTCCGTTTCCGGTATGTTTGGGAATGAGGTAAAAGTAGATGAGTGGGGAATTGATATACTTTGTGGTGGCTCGCAAAAGACAATTTCTTGTCCCATTGGTCTTACGCTTGTAACGATTAGTGAAGATGCGAAACGGGCAATGGAAAACCGGAAGACAAAGATTGCATCTTTTTATGCAAACCTGCTGACTTTTCAGCATTATTATGAGAATAAATGGTTTCCGTACACTATGCCGGTCAGTGATATTTATGGGCTGAGACAGGCACTTGAAAATATAAAAGAAGATCCAGATATTCTAAAACGCCATGCCCAAATTGCAGCAAAAACCAGAGAAGCACTGACCCGTGCAGGGTTGAAACTGTATGCACAAAATGGGTATTCCAATACCGTTACGGTCTTTACGATACCGGGAGGTGTAAAGACAGCAGATATTTTAAAGGCAATGAGGGAGGAGCATAATATTATGCTGGCAGGTTCCTTTGATATACTTGCAGGGGAAGTGATACGGATTGGACATATGGGATATAACTGTACCGAAGAAAATATGAAAGAGACATTGACGGCATTGGATGCGGTGCTTAGAAAGCTGGGTGTGGAACTGAAGTCGTCAGTGGAGTTTATATAATATAAATTATAATTTCCTTATTGCATAGTTTGTATATTCGAAAATCCAATCAGATGAATTTGGTTAATAGAATCCTCTTGTTTGTTTATTGGAATATAGGTTTGCGAATGACGTTTTGGGTCGACGGATTCTTCATCTAAATATCCAATTTCTAAAAAATCCATAGTAGTCAATCCTTTCTTTATGATGTATACTTAACGTGTAAGATCATCCGTTATCTTTACTTTAATGAGGTAGAAACAGTAAACGTTAAGCAGTTTAATACGCTAATGTGATTCTAAATAGTAGAGTGATTAAATATAAAATATTGTCGGAAAAAAGTGCAGCCATTTTTTCTTGATGTTAGTGTTATAAGTATAAGGAAAAAAGATTCTTTATAAAGAAGTGGCATGGGAGGAAGGCAAATATGTCAGAAATTGTAATAGAGATTGCCGAAGAAATGGCAGGAAATATTATTTTAGTTATATTAGTGCTTTTACCGATTTTATTGATAATATTGGATATTGTGTTTGCAATAAAAAGGAAGAAAAGTGTTCTTTTTGAATTGATTGCATTTGGATGCGGACTGCTTTACATGGCATTGGGCTGGATTGTATGGGCTCCTATAAAGTATGATCAACCCATTAACAGAATGATGGCATTTTCATCAGTACATGAACCGGTTAGCCAAGAGCATATTTCGACTTTGGTTACTTTTGCAATTGCAGGTTTTATATCTTACTTGATTTTAAAATTTGCAGGAACACATCTGGCACCCTTGGCAAAAGTGTTTTGTATTGGTGGTATTTACGGAGGAGTCATTATAAATATTTTGTTTTTAATTCAACTGCTTTGTTTTGCAAGACCGGAAGGAATTTCTTCTATACAGGCAGGAGAAGAAAACTTTTTCTACGTTTATTTAGAATGTCTTGTTCCCATCTTGTTCCTGATTCATGTAATTTGTATGTTCAAAAATTTCATCAGGGAACAGGCAAAAGAACAGAAGAAGGCAGAGTATGGAGAAAAAGGCTTTCTGGCAAAATGTAATCAGTTTCTCTGTAAAGGTGCAAATCTTTACTGGGCAGCATTGTTCGCAATGATTCCCCTTTATGGAATTGTAATCTGTATTTTGTGCATTTTTGGTCAAAAACCGGACAGTGTTATCAAGGCATTTACAGAAACCAGCGATTGGATTTTATCTAAAGAAATCTCACCGCCTCCGGTGGAATATGATGCACATTATCTCTGTACGGTTTCTCTTCAAGGTCATAGAGGACTAGTAAAGCCGATCCGGTATGGGATTAGAAGAGGCAATCGGATTGTAGTTAATCGGCAGTTATGCGTGGCAAATGCATTTGAGCAGCTTTTAGAGGAGCGGATTCCCCGCTTTCACAAGGCGGTCAGACATTTCTATGATACCTATGGTTATCCGATATCCAAATGGATAACAAATCCGTGGAGTGCAGATGTAGTGTATCTGCTAATGAAGCCATTGGAATGGATATTTGTTATGCTCCTGTACTTGTTTGATGAAAAACCGGAAAACCGCATAGCCGGTCAGTATCTGCCAAAGGGGTGGGAAGTGAAAGTGTAAAAATTTTTAATATGATTTAATCAAGAAACGGTAACAGGGGAATTATTATATTTTAAATGCCATAATAGAGTTAGGTCGATTAACGGAACTGTGTAAATATATAAAACAAAGTAAGAAAGAGAGGGATTATCATGAGGATTGCAGATTTGTATGGAAAGGGGAAGACAATTTTATCGTTTGAGATTTTTCCGCCAAAGAAAGACAGTGAATTAAAGAATATTGATGCGACACTGGAAATTCTTTGCGAATTGAAACCGGATTTTATCAGCGTCACATTTGGTGCAGGGGGCAGTTCAAACCATAATCGGACAATCGAACTTGCAAAAAAAATAAAATATGAATATCAGGTAGAACCGTTGGTACATCTGACCTGTTTAAGTTATGATAAGTCCGAGATTGATGAGTTATTCGGGGCTTTAAAAAGTGAGGGGATTCAAAATGTACTTGCCCTTCGGGGAGACAAAAATCCCAATATTCCAGAAAAAGAAGATTTTGCTCATGCTTCTGATTTAATATCTTACCTGAAACAAAAGGATGATTTTTGTATTGCCGGAGCCTGTTATCCTGAATGCCATCCCGAATCCGAAAACAGGGTGAGTGAATTAAAGTACCTGAAAAAGAAGGTGGATATGGGAGCGGAGGTTTTACTTTCCCAGCTTTTCTTTGATAATGAACGGTTTTACCGTTTCGAGGAGGATTGCCGTATTGCCGGTATAGAGGTTCCGGTTATTCCGGGTATTATGCCGGTAATCAATGCCGCACAGATTAGAAAAATGGTGACGATGTGTGGTGCATCGTTTCCAGAGCGTTTTGAAAAGATTATTTCCAAATTTGAGGGGAAAAAGGAAGCACTTTTTGATGCGGGAATGTCTTATGCATTAAGCCAGATTATTGAACTGCTGACGAATGATGTGCAGGGAATTCATTTGTATACGATGAATAATCCTGTTGTGGCGGGAAGAATATGTGAGGGAATAAAAAACATAGTAAAATAAAAAAAGGGGGGGAGAAAACAAATGAAATGCAAATTTTGTGGTGCAGAGATTAAAGAGAGCGTAACCCAGCAGGAATATTATACAGGGGAGGATATCACCGTATATAAAGTCTTAATAGGGGAAAATGGTATTATTGTAGCAAAGAGACTTATGATGCTATTGAGGTGGGTGATTTGTTAAATGGATATGAGATCTGTGCAAATCAGGAGCCGGCATTTGTTATTAAGGACTGATATATTAAATGATAATTTATTTCATTAAAAATGATGAAAAGAATTGCGAATTGTATATGACAATGGTATAATCGAAGTACACAAAGGTGATATTGCAGACCACAGGATATTCAGATTTGTGGTAGAATGCATAGTATTTGCTTAAGAGAAAAGGAGAGGAAAGTTATGTTTGATTTACTATTAGGGTATTGGTGGATTATTTTGATTGTGGTGCTTGTGATTGTGGTATTGCTGGCAAGCTATGTGAAAGCCCCGCCGGATGTTGCATATGTTATTTCTGGTCTTCGGAAGGCACCGAAGGTTTTGATCGGTAGAGCCGGATTCAAGCTTCCGTTTTTTGAGCGGAAGGATGAACTTTTGGTAAAACAGATTTCCATTGATATTAAGACGGATGATTATGTACCGACACTGGATTTTATCGGTGTGAATATTGATGCCGTAGCAAAGGTACGTGTCATGACAGACGAAGAAGGCATTCAGCGTGCAATGAAGAACTTCCTTAACATGAAAGAAGACCGGATTATTATGGCATTGGTGGATTCCTTACAGGGTAATATGCGTGAGATTATCGGTACAGTTACTTTGAAGGATCTTTGTAATGACCGTAAGGTATTTGGTGACCAGGTGCAGGAAAAGGCACAGAAGGATATGAATAGTCTGGGAATTGAGATTATTTCCTGTAATATCCAGCATGTTACTGACCAGAATGATTTGATTCCGGCATTAGGTCAGGATAATATGGCGGCGATTCAGAAGAATGCCTCTATTGCAAAGGCAAATGCAGATCGTGATGTGGCAATCGCACAGGCACAGGCAAGAAAAGAAGCCAATGATGCGGCTGTTATGTCAGAGACGGAGATTTCTATCAAGCAGAATGAACTGGCAATTAAAAAGGCAGAGTTAAAGACTGTTGAGGATACAAAGAAAGCACAGGCGGATGCTGCGTACAAGATACAGGAAGAAGAGCAGCGTAAGTCAATTGAGGTTACGGCTACCAATGCGAATATTGCACGTCAGGAAAGAGAAGTAGAACTGAAGATGCGGGAAGCAGAGGTTCAGGAACAGACGTTAAATGCCAACATCAGAAAGCAGGCAGATGCAGAGCGATACAAGCAGCAGCAGATGGCGGATGTAGAACTGTATAAACGCCAAAAGGAAGCCGAGGCAAAGAAATATGAACAGGCACAGGAAGCCGAGGCCCAGAAGATTCAGGCGGAGGCTGTAAAGTATTCCATGGAACAGGAAGCAGCAGCAATCCGGGCAAAAGCGGAAGCGGAGGCTGCCGGTATTAAGGCAAAGGGTGAGGCAGAAGCAGCAGCAATCCAGGCAAAGGCAGAAGCGGAGGCCGCCGGTATTGATAAGAAAGCTGAAGCAATGCAGAAATATGGGGAAGCAGCGATTATTGAGATGCTCTGTAAGATGTATCCAATGGTGGCAGAGGCAATTGCAACACCGCTTGGCAACATTGATAAGATTACCATGTATGGTTCCGGTAACACTGCAAAGATGACAGAGGATGTAACCACTTCATTAAAACAGGTGATTGACGGAATTGGGGATAGTCTTGGAATTAATCCGGGTGTGCTTTTGTCAAGTTTTGCCGGCACAAAGCTTGCCGGTCTGTCGGATAAAGACGGAGAAAGCACAGAGAAAACGGTTGTGAAGGTAATAGAAGAGAAATCACAGCCAAAGCAGAATAAGAATATTTCCGGGGATTCATCTAAGGAATAAGAAATTATATGTAAAATTTCACAAAAACAATCGGAAAACTTATAAAATTTAAGTCAAAATAGAAAAAACAAATAAAAAATGAAAAAAAGACTTGATTTTTTTAATGCGATAGTATATATTACAACTATTGAAAGCGAATACAGATAAGCTAAGGACAAGGGTGTTCTCATTAAGAGAATACCCTTTTTTCATGAAGGGATAGTTTTCTTCAGGCAGTACTGTATCGTAAAGAAAGTAAAGAGGAAAGGAAGTATTATCTTATGAGTGAAAATGTAAATGTAGTAGAGATCTTTGGATCTAACGTATTTAATGATGCTGTTATGAAAGAACGTCTGCCAAAGGCGGTTTATAAAGAACTTAAAAAAACAATTGAGTTGGGTAAGGAGCTGAATCCGGCTATTGCAGACACGGTAGCAAATGCAATGAAGGATTGGGCAATTGAAAAGGGGGCAACCCATTATACCCATTGGTTCCAGCCAATGACAGGTATTACAGCCGAGAAACATGATTCCTTTATCAGTCCCACTGCGGATGGTAAAGTATTAATGGAGTTTTCCGGTAAAGAGCTGATAAAAGGTGAACCGGATGCATCCTCTTTCCCTTCCGGTGGACTTCGTGCAACGAATGAAGCAAGAGGTTATACAGCCTGGGATTGTACATCACCTGCATTTATTAAGGAGTCTCCGGACGGAAGTACGATTCTTTGTATTCCGACTGCATTTTCATCCTATACCGGTGAGGCACTTGATAAAAAGATTCCGTTGCTTCGTTCTATGGAAGCGGTTAATATACAGGCACTTAGAATTTTAAGATTATTTGGAAATACCACCTCCACAAAGGTTACTACCTCGGTTGGTCCGGAACAGGAGTATTTCTTAATCGATAAGAGTGATTATGCAAAGCGGAAAGATTTAATTTTTACCGGTCGGACATTATTTGGAGCAATGCCTCCAAAGGGTCAGGAATTAGACGATCATTATTTTGGAACCGTAAGAGAGAGAGTACTTTCTTATATGAAAGATTTGAATATCGAGTTGTGGAAGTTAGGAATTACCGCTAAAACACAGCATAATGAGGTTGCACCTGCACAGCATGAGCTGGCTCCGATTTACGGAACCACCAATGTCGGAACAGACCATAACCAGTTGGTAATGGAGACGATGAAGAGAGTGGCTGACCGTCACGATCTGGCATGCCTGTTAAATGAGAAGCCGTTTGCAGGTGTAAATGGTTCCGGTAAGCATAATAACTGGTCAATGGGAACCGACGACGGCATCAATTTGTTGGAACCGGGCAAAACACCTCATGAGAACGTACAGTTTTTATTATTCCTGGTTGCTATTTTAAAGGCTGTTGACGAGCATGCTGATTTGCTAAGACTGTCTGCATCTTCTGCAGGAAATGACCACAGATTAGGAGCCAATGAGGCACCTCCGGCTATTATCTCCGTATATTTAGGCGAGCAGTTAGATGATGTGTTAAAGCAGTTAGATACAACCGGTGAGGCTACCAGTTCTCTTCAGGGTAAGACTTACGAGTCAGGTGTTACGACACTTCCTTCCTTTATGCAGGATGCAACCGATCGTAACAGGACATCGCCGTTTGCATTTACCGGTAATAAGTTTGAGTTCCGTATGGTTGGTTCTACTCAGTCCATTGCAACACCAAATACAATTTTAAATACCATTGTTGCAGATTCGCTTTGTGAAATTGCTGATGAATTGGAAAAAGCAGATAATTTTGATATGGCAGTGCATGATAAGATTAAAGAGCTGATTGCAAAACATAAGAGAATTATCTTCAATGGCAATGGTTATTCCGAGGAATGGGTTGCCGAGGCAGAGAGGAGAGGTCTTCCAAATATCAAATGTTTAGTAGATGCAGTTTGTGCATTTGTAAAGGAAGAAAATGTTGCTATGTTTGAGAAGTTCTCGGTTCTTAGTAAAGCAGAGTTAGAATCTCGTGCAGAGATTTACTATGAGAACTATGCAAAACAGATTAATATTGAGGCAAAGACGATGTTAGATATGGCAAAGAAGCAGATTGTTCCGGCTGTTATGAAGTATTCGGCTGACATGGCAAAGGGTGTTGTGGATTTAAAGACAGCAGGCGTGGATACTTCTGTTCAGGAGGGTATCTTAAAGGATATTGCAGTGGAACTGAAAGCTTTGACAGCGGCTATTGATAAGCTGAGTGTCGTAGATGAGAAGGCACTTGATTTAGAATACGATATGGAAAAGGCTGCCAGATGTTTCCATGATGAAGTATTTGCTGTCATGGACGAGGTTAGAAAACCGGCTGATAAGCTTGAGGGATTAGTGGATAAGGCATACTGGCCATTCCCACAGTATGAGGATTTGTTATTTTATGTATAATAAATAGAAGGCTGTTTTATATGGAATTTATTAGTTTTTTTTAAATATAACAGAATAAAAAACCGTAAGCGATGGAACGGATTTTGTTCCTGGCTTACGGTTTTTTGTATTCTTGTCAAATAGTATGATCTATTTTATAATGTTGAGGACAACATATGATAAAGGCATAATAGGAAAAAGCGAAAACAATCAAGGAGAAAGATAAGATGAAAAGAGTAAGGGCAGATATCGTATTAGCTGCATTTGCATTAGTTATTATTGTTGGATTTGTGAATTATTTTATTCCGGTTGAAAAAAAGGCATATAAACAGGCAGAGGCTTCGGATTATGAAATTGGAATGCCGGCAGACAGCAGTGTCAGGGTGGTAAGTACAATGAAGGATTTGGAAGAGGCAGGTAAGGGAAGGGGACGTTTTGCGGTTAAAGCAGATAAGAATAAATTAACAAAGACCGATTATTACTATAATAATGCAGACCGGACGAAGGGTGCGTTTCAATCCAATCCATTTGCTATGGCAATTGCTTATGTATTTGAGGAGGATAGAACTTATGACCGTATTTATGTAGTAGAGTTAGAGGATGGAAACCGCATTCCGGTAAGAATTTTTGAAAGGGCACTGGATTTATCAGAGGATACCATTGTATTTCCTGTTGGTGAGCAAAAGAAATATCAAAACTCTTATAAACCACTTGAAAATATTGATGCTGAATATGATCTGAACACTGCGGATGCAACCAAATGGTATGTGGATGCATCAGGATATTGGTTTAGGCAAAACTACCTGCTTGATAAAGTATCAACAGGTAAAAGGACTTGGACGATTGTGTCAATCGGGATGGTACTATATATCACGATTAGTACAGTACTTATTGTAATTACAAGGAAAAAAAGCTAAGATGTCACCAACCGAAGCAAAGCTTTATTTTTCTATAACAGATAAGGAGACTATATGATAGAGGATATAAGGGAACAACTAACTGCCATGTCAGAATCAGGCTACCGGAAATTTTCATCCGGTCTGATTCCCGGAGTAAAAAATATGTTGGGAATCCGCTTGCCGGAACTTCGTAAGCTGGCAAAACAGATTGCAAAATCAGATTGGAAAAGAGCAATTGCAGAGGGAGATATTTATTTTGAGGAACGGATGTTAAGGGGAATGGTTCTTAGCTATGCATCCGGAGATATGGATGAAATGCTGCCTTATATTACTGCATTTATTCCGATGGTAGATAACTGGTCTATTTGCGACAGCGTATTTATGGGAATGAATATTTTTCAAAAGGATAGAGAGAGAACGTGGGACTATATACAGCCTTATCTGCAGTCAGATAGGGAATTTGAGGTACGGGTTGCATTAATTATCATGATGCAGCATTTGTTAAAATGTGATGCTAAGGGACACAAAATATCAAGATTACGGCAGGTTGTGTTATCAGATATGGAAAATAAAAATGAGGAAGCAGGACTGTATGTAGATAAAATATTGAAAAGCATAGACAGAGACTATCCACAAGGTTACTATGCATCTATGGCAGCATCATGGCTGATTGCGGAAGCTTTTTGTACATATCCATATCATGCGATGTGTCTTATAGAAAAAAATCATCTTGATGATGTGACATATAATAAAGCATTACAAAAGATTATAGAATCTAAAATTCCGACAGATGAAGTAAAAGGATTTTTAAAGGGGAGAAAAAGAAAGTAAACAGGAATTGGTTAAATTTATGAAGCAGTATATTAAAAAGGAGATGACAGCAGCATGAATTACGAATATGATGAAAATAACCGGATAAAGGATACAGACCCGCTATATGAAACCTTGGATCAATGGCATGAAAATGATGAATGTTCTGAATTGGATGCAGTCAATACCTTGATTGTACGATTTTACCTATCAGCTGGAAAACCTTTTCAATAAAAAATTCAGACCGAAAAAAATGAACCTTTCCTCAACTTGTAACAATAACTGGTAGGAGGTGAGTTTGTGGACGCTTGCGATATAGAACTGCTGGTAGAACAGTATGGGGCTTCTGTTTACCGTTACTGCCGGAGTATTACATATACATTAGAGGATGCAGAGGATTTGTATCAGCAGACATTTTTAAAGGCATTTGAACTGCATAAAAGAATATCTTTTAGTAAGAATCCAAAGGCATGGCTGATGTCAGTGGCAGCCAATATATGGCGGAATCATAAAAGCACTTATGCCAGACATGAGCGGATTGCTCCTACAATTTCCAGTGAGGAAGAAGGAGTGCAGATAGAGGATATAAGAAGTGAGAATAATGTGTTAGAACAGATGATCAAGAAAGAAGAAATAAACTATTTAAAAAAATGTGTAGATCGTTTACCGGATAAACAAAAACAGGTAATCCTTCTTTTTTATGCGGGTGAGTTATCCTTGCAGGACATCGCAAAGGCGTTAAAAATTCCAAAGGGAACGGTAAAAAGCCGTCTTAATAAAGCAAAAGTACAGCTACGGAAAGAAATGGAGGAACGTTAAATGGAACAGCTTAAAACAGACCAAAACAAAATTGACCGTATGCTAAAGGCAGCCTATGGGCATGATCATATTCCACAAGGCGTGAATGTCCGTTTAAAGAACCGGTTAAAGTGTAAATCCGTTATGCAGGAAAACAGCATTTCTGTTTGGTGGCTTCCTGCATTTTTAAGTACCGTAATTGCAGTTGCAGGATTTTTCATTATGTTTACGTTGTATCTTGTGGTTAATTTAGATGAGTTTTTTATCATGCCGAATCTTGTTCATATGATTTCAAATGGATTGCTTAAGCTGCAGCTAATTGGAATGATAATACAGATTACAGCCAGCTGGCTGATTACAGGAATCAGTCTATGGAAAATGAATTTTTATTACAATGCACATATTTTTTAGGAGGATAGGAAAATGATAGGAACTTTAGGCTCAATTTCGGCTTCAATATTTATAGGGGCTTTGATTGCAATAGCAGTTTTGGTATTGACAATTCTGTTATGCGTATGGACATACCGTGACGCACAACATAAAGGGATGAATGGAATCATATGGATGCTTGTCGTTTTGCTGGTTCCAAGCTGTATCGGTTTGATTATTTATTTGATTGTCAGAATGGATTCCAATAAGGTAACCTGTTCAAACTGTATGAAGTCCGTGAATGGTAACACGAAATACTGTTCGAACTGTGGAGAAGAATTAGTACCGGTAATTGAAACAGCACAGGAGGATGAGGCATTCCGTAAATCACAACGCCGTATTTTAATTGGATTTTTTTCAACTCTGGCCGGTATTGTGGCAGCAGTTATTTTGCTGATTGCATTTTTAATAAACAGTGTTGTAGGTATCATAGGAGAAGGTGCAAAATTTGTTTCCAAGCTGGACGATTATAATGTAATTGAAACATTGAATGATTTAGATGTCCTGTTCGGGGAAGAGGGGGTCAGTATTCATGCAGATGAAGATCAGGTGATTGTTAAGGACAAAAGCGGAAAGGAATTGTTTCGGATAGACGGAAAAACAGATTCTGTTGACGTAGATATGGATGCAATGAAACAGATCCTGGATAAATATGATATTACTTATAATGAAAATGTGACGGATGAAGAAGTGAATGAAGCAATTTCCAATCTGCTTGAGGAGGCAAAAAACAGCGGATATATATTTTTTAAAAATAGAAGCTGGGATGATTTGAGCCCCGAAGAACAGCAGGAGGTACGGGAAAAGTTTAAAAAGGCTTTGGATGAGGCAAAAGAGGAGTTAGAGGATTAAATTTTATATCTGATAACATGATAAAAATGCACAGACATGAGAAGCTTTGAAATAGCAGACTCTTATGTTTGTGCATTTTTATATTATTTATATTCAAATACATAGCGCTCAAATGCATTGATAACGGTAGTGTGTTCGTTATACTGACACTCTCGCTGTTGATTCCACTTGTAATTAAGATGAACATGTCCATGAACAAAGTATTTTGGAAAATACTTGTCCAAAAGTGTATGAAAGGCTTCAAATCCGGCATGTGGTAAATCTTCACCGTCATTGAAACCACTTGCAGGTGCGTGGGTGACCAGTATGTCAAAGCCATTATTTTTTTTCAGCTTTCTTTTTAATTTACGGATTCGTTTTTGCATTTCCTTTTCTGTGTACTGGTAACTGCCATAGTTATAGCATCTCGAACCACCCAGTCCCAGAATACGGATTCCGTTATAGACATAAAGATCGTCATCGATGCAGATACAGCCCTCCGGGGGTGTTGTATCATATACTGCATCGTGATTGCCATGCACATAGAGAATCGGCACCTTGGCAAAGGTAGCTAAAAATGATAAATATTGTGGTTTTAAGTCCCCACAGGATATGATTAAATCAATATCGTTCAGCTTACTTTTTTCGAAATAGTCCCATAGGTATTTGGATTCTTCATCTGCAAGTACAAGTATTTTCATAGTAAAGATGTTCCTCCCTTATCGGTAGTTGTGTTTAGGCCTCTTAAAAAAACAACGGGCTTTGCTTCATCATCCAGATCGTCAATCGTTGGAATGGTACCGATTACATTATCTGTTAGCCAGTCCATGGTCATAATTTCTTCTGGTGTTAGTATGTCTGTTTCACTGCATCGTATACTGCCTTCCTGGTCTGTGATTGGTCCGGCAAATGGATGGAAAAATCCAGTGGAAATAGATTGTTTCATCAGATTGACCAGTTTTGTTGTGCCGATTGGCAGTTTGTTTGAACAAATCACATCAATTACACCGGCAGAAAGTCCCCACCAGTAATTGAGTGCTTTGCTGTCGCCGGATTCCTCGGATTTCCAGGAACCACGCATAATGCTGTTAACTAGTTCTTCATAAAAGGCACCCCAATGATAGATTGGCATTGCCAGATTCTTTGTAGAATCATTTTTTTCCACATAGAGTCCAAACTGGCGGTTTACATGCTGGGGCGTGATCATATCCTGAGTGGAAATATAGGTGATTCCCCGTTCCTTAAAATATTCTTCAATATTGTCATCTTTTAAAGTGGACCATTGCAAAAATATCTTTGCTCTGGGATTGACCATTTTTGCACCCAGGGCAAAGGCGTTGATATTCGCAGCAACACCATAAATCGGATAGTCCGCGATATATCCAATCTTATCATTTTTACACATTGCACCGGCAATGATTCCGGTTAAGAATTTGGCTTCATACATGCGGGTATAGTATGTACGCACTGCATTATGCGAGGAGTTTAATGCACAGTTAAGGATTTTGACGTTGGGGTGTGTTACGGCAATCTTTAAGCATGCTTTAATTAATTTTGGAGTGACGGTGAAGATGATATCATATCCGTCATTGCAAATTTGTTCCAATAACTCTTCCGCATTGTCATTCACATCACTTGTAATAAAAGCCTGCGTTTCGATTTCTTCACCAAATGTTTCATCTAAATGGATTCTGCCTAGTTCATGACCGTAAATCCAGTCCGAAACGGAAGGATCTTTATCATATACAAAGGCAACCTTCTTTTTCTTTGGAGAACGAATTTTATTGATGACTGAATCTATAATATTGATATCCTCTGTAGGGTCCATAAGTAATTCAACGGTATCATCTGCATCAAGAAGTAAAATTTCCGACCAGATCTTTTCTAAATTAACCTTGATTTCGGAACTTAACATCTCCTTTGACTCTTCGTATGGATAAAGGGAAAGATAAAAAAGAAGAGCGTCTCCACAGGTTATATTATCGAGGCTGTCGCCGCCAAGTTCTTTGTAAGCTTTACTGAATGCTACATGGAAAGAGGAAAAATCCTTGCATTCATCTTCTGTCCATGCTTCCGTCATGTTTTTACCGGTAGCAGCCAGCAGTTTTTCGTAACTTCCCAATTGGGAAAATTGGATATAGTTAATTTTAGTGAGATCATAAAAATCCATAAATTCATAATAAATTTGATTTTCCAAATCCTCACTTCGTTTCGGAACCTTTCTTGTTACCTCTGCAGTAATGGTAGGAGCATTAAAATATTTTAATACACTGACGCGTTTATTTCCTTCCACCACATAGTATTTATTCATATATTCGTATACTTTAACGGCATCCCGGATTCCCTCTTCAATCTGTGCATCCACTAAATGAGACCACTTTGCACCAAATTCGCTGCTATAGTTAAGCAGAGGCATAAAATTGGAAGCAAATGCCTGAGTGCGTCCGAAGGTACTGGTACCGACTACCTGATTTAAGGGAATATTCACAATTCCGAGATTGACTTCACACTCGATGTCAGCGTGAGACAAAATCTCGTCTAACACAGGAAGGTAAGGATACTGCCCCTTTGCGGTAGAAGTCTTAAATGCTTTAATTCCCATTTTCTGTGCTTTTATATAATCATCATATGCCATGTTTTTCACGACCTTTCTCGGATACTGTTTTTTCAGCATCCTTTTCTATTGTATGCACTTTTTCTTTTACGGCTACATCATAGCATTTTTTTTTGGCAGACGCAAGAAGTTACGGTCAATTGTAAACGGATTGGATAGCAGTTCAGTCCTTTTGTTAAAAATGTAGGCTGAATTGATAGAAAATGGATATAAAATCAAAAGTGCAGGTTTACAAAAAATGGGTTTCAAGTTAAAATAAGTGCATTGTGCGTGAATGTGATGTAAATATGATAGAAAGTAAGGTATTTTATTTGAAGAATTTATACATAGCAGAAAAACCCAGCGTTGCCAGGGAATTTGCGAAGGCGTTAAAGGTAAATGGCGGCAACAGGGACGGTTATATCGAGTCTGAGGATTCCATTGTAACCTGGTGTGTCGGACATTTGGTGACGATGAGCTATCCGGAGGAATATGATCCGGCACTTAAAAAATGGAGTGTGGAGACTCTGCCATTTTTTCCGGACACGTTTAAGTATCAGGTAATTGATGGTGTGTCAAAACAATTTAATATTGTAAAGGAACTGCTAAACCGTGCGGATGTGGCATGTATTTATGTCTGTACCGACTCGGGAAGAGAAGGGGAATATATATACCGTTTGGTGGACCAGATGGCAGAGGTGCCGGATACCAAGGAGAAACGGAGAGTATGGATTGATTCTCAGACGGAGGAAGAAATTCTCCGAGGTATTAAAGAGGCAAAGAATATACATGAATATGATAATCTTTCGGCTTCTGCTTATCTCCGTGCAAAGGAAGATTATCTGATGGGTATTAATTTTTCCAGAATACTCACTTTGAAATACAGCTATACGGTGAAGAATTATTTAGGCAGGGATAAATGTGTTATTTCTGTAGGGCGCGTTATGACCTGTGTATTGGGAATGATTGTAAGAAGAGAGCGGGAAATCCGCCAGTTTGTAAAGACGCCATTTTATAGAGTGATAGGAAATATCGTTCTTGCAGACGGAACCTTTGAGGCAGAGTGGAAAGCAGTGGAGGGAACCAGATATTTTCAATCTCCACTGCTTTATAAGGAAAACGGGTTTAAAGAAGAAAAGGATGCTAAAAAGCTGATAGAAGAACTTTCGGGAGATTATGCGGAACCTGTAGTTCCGATAGAGGATACCACCCGGATGGCAGGGCAAACTATGGGGATTGGAAATTCTGAAACCGGGCAGCCTCTCGTGCTGATTGAAAAGGTGGAAAAAAAGAAGGAGAATAAAAATGCTCCGCTACTCTATAATCTGGCAGAACTTCAAAATGACTGTTCCCGGCTTTTTAAAATCAGTCCGGATGAAACCTTAAAGGTTGTGCAGGAACTATATGAGAAAAAAATGGTAACCTATCCGAGAACGGATGCCAGAGTGTTGTCTACAGCAGTGAGCAAGGAGATATACAAGAATATTTCGGGGCTTAAAAATATTCCTTCCATGAGGGGATATGCGGAATGGATTTTGCAAAACGGAACTTACAAGGGGATTGCAAAGACAAGGTATGTAAATGATAAACAGATTACAGATCATTATGCGATTATTCCCACTGGACAGGGGTTAAATGCATTTAACAGTCTTCACGATACGGCGAAGAAGATATACGAAGTAATCGTGCGTCGTTTTTTAAGTATTTTTTATCCACCGGCAGTCTACCAGAAATTAGCATTGACACTGAATCGGAATGGGGAAAAATTATTTGCAGGTTTCAGGGTATTAGTAGAGCCCGGATATCTTCCGATTATGGTATATTCTTTTGGGAAACAAAAAGAAGAGGAAGAAAAATATTCTAAGGCAATGGTGGAGGCGGCAATGCTGCTAAAAAAAGGAATGAAGCTTCCGGTAAACGGCTTTGAAATAAAAGAAGGGGAAACTTCACCGCCTAAACGCTACAGTTCGGGAACATTAATTCTTGCCATGGAGAATGCAGGGCAGCTGATAGAGGATGAGGAGCTGCGGGCACAGATTAAGGGCAGCGGGATTGGAACGTCTGCAACCCGTGCGGAGATCATTAAGAAACTGGTAAATAACAAATACCTGAATTTGAACAAGAAGACCCAGATTATTACACCGACCCAGATGGGTGAGATGATACATGATGTGGTGGCGTCTTCCATTAAATCCCTGCTGAATCCGGAGCTGACTGCAAGCTGGGAAAAAGGACTTTCCTATGTGGCAGAGGGAACCATTACCGAGGAAGAATATATGAAAAAGCTGGAGGATTTTATTCAGAAACGGACGGATGCCGTAAAGGGCATGAATAACCAGTATCAGTTGAGAACCTGCTTTGATTATGCGGCACAGTTTTATAAAAATAAGAAAGACGGTGCGGGAGGAAAGCGGTCTGTTAACAGGAAATAAGCAGTTCTTTTGCTTTTCTTGTGTCGTATTTTGAAAAATATGCGAAAATATTCATGCAATTTAATGATTATAATAAAGATATATGCGTTGATATTTACACGAATGCATGATATAATGAAGAAAAATTGCTTGCAAGGGTGATTTTTCTAAATGCTGACCATGAACAACATTCATGATATATTATGGTTTGTACCTTTAAGGAGGGCTGATTTATGTATCGGAAGATTATGAGCTTCTTAGAAGCGTGGAAAGAAAATAAGCATCGCAAGCCTCTTATTCTGCAAGGGGCGAGGCAGGTCGGTAAAACATATTCTATTCTGGAGTTCGGACGAAAGTGCTACGAAAATGTGGCATATTTTAATTTTGAAACCAATCCAAAACTGAATGAAACTTTTGAGGAAAACATCAGTCCCGAATATTTGATACCGATTTTATCTCACATTGCAGGTCAGACGATTGTTCGGGAAAAAACGCTGATTGTATTTGATGAGGTGCAGCTTTGTGAACGGGCATTAACTTGTTTAAAATATTTTTGCGAGGACGCACCGGATTATCATATTATTGTAGCAGGCAGTCTTCTTGGTGTGGCAGTTAACAGGGCAAAATTTTCGTTTCCTGTTGGCAAGGTAGATATGAAAACTCTGTATCCGATGGATATGGAAGAATTTATGCTTGCCATGGGGGAGAACAGTCTTGTGGAGCAGATAAAAAAGTGCTTTGAAACCGATACTCCGTTGCCCGCCGCTTTCCATGATGCCGCTATGCAGCGATATCGCCAGTATCTCGTTGTGGGTGGTATGCCTGAATGTGTCATGCAGTTTGCGGATGTGAAGGATTATATTCTTATCCGCCACACACAGGATACCATTCTTGCAAGTTACCTCAATGATATGAGTAAGTATAACAGCTTGAATGAGATCAAGAAAACACGGCTTGCCTATGATAATATTACCGTGCAGCTTTCAAAGAAAAATACCCGTTTCCAATACAAGCTGATTAAAAAAGGAGGGCGTGCCTCCGAATTTGAGAATGCCCTCGAATGGCTCTGCCTGTCTGGTATTGTGTCACAGGTCTATAAGGTGGAGCAAATTAAAAAACCTCTTGAGAATTACCGTGATATTGATGCGTTTAAGATTTATGTATCGGATTTAGGTTTGCTTTGTGCCAAGAAGGAGATAGTGGCAAATGACATTCTTTATATGGTGGAGGAATTGAACGACTTTAAGGGTGGAATGGCTGAAAATTATGTGAATGTGCAGCTTGCCATTAATGGATATAGCACCTACTATTGGAAGTCTGAGAGAGGGGCTGAAATTGATTTTGTCATTCAGCGTGAAGGAAAGTTGATACCTATTGAGGTCAAATCGGCAGATAACACAAGGGCAAAGAGCTTAAGGGTATATATGGAAACCTATAAACCGGATTATGCAATTAAGCTCTCCACAAAAAACTTTGGCTTTGAGGATGGAAAAAAGATTGTACCTCTTTATGCTGCATTTTGTATCTAAACCAGATACAGCAAATGGATAAAGTATTTTGCTATGAAAGGTCAGAAACGACAGGCAGAGAAGACGGATTATCATCCTCAGAATCGGTAGGGATGGATTTTAAATAACTCCTTCTATAATCGGATGGAGTCACACCATATTTCTGAAAAAAGGAACGTGTAAAATAAGAAGGGTTATGAAACCCGGTATTTTCGGATATTTCAATAATTTTCTGGTTTGTTTCAATAAGCTGGTTTGCAGCAATCTCTAAACGGTAATCCTTTAAATATTGTGTAAAGCCTGTTCCGGTCAAATCCTTAAACAGTTTCATAAAATGGCTTTTGGAAAAGCCGCAGATGTCGGCAGCCTGCTGGATGGGAATGCTATTATTATAGTTTTCCTGAATATAGGTAAGTAGTTTTTTTACTTTATCATAGGTATTCCGGCGGGAAAGTTCTATGTCATTAGATGGAGTGCTATATTGGTATAAATGATGCAGGATAGCTAAGAGATCAGATTTTACCATTAACTCATACGAGCTGCCTTGCTTTCTATGTTCGATTAAGTCTTTGACATAAGGCAGAAGAAGCTGGTTTAAGCTTTCACTGCCTGTAAGGAGAGTGGGAAAGATTCTGCTATGATCAAAAAAGGGTAAATAATATTTTTGATAGCAGTCATCAGTGGTGTTATTCTGTAACAGGGAAAAAGAAAATAAAATATTAAAGTATTCCATTTTGTTATTTCCTGCCTGTTCAATGGAATGAAGAGTCTGAGGTGGAAGAATCATCATATCCTTGGAGTGCAGTGTGTATTTTGATGCTTGAGCAGTAATGATACCAGTACCTTCTGTAATATAGATGATTTCCATTTCGTCGTGCCAGTGAAGCGGATAGGAATGAAGATATTCAGGAATATTTCCACGATAGACAATAAAGGGGAAAGAAAGCTTTCCATGGATTTTGGTTTCATGCATTATATTATTCATTAGAACACCTCCAAATCATAGTTTTGTGTTAAAAAAGAAAGAATATATTGTAAGAATTATATAGGTTAACAGAGTATAATGCAAGTAGGAGGTGCAATATATGAGATTAGAAAGTATAATACACAGGAGTGCATTTACAGATTGTTATGCATTAAATAAAGAGGAAATCGTCATTCAAATCCGGACAGGAAAGGATGTAACAGGAGTAAATTTAATTCATGAAGACCCATATATAGCAGGCTGTTCGGCATTTCGTCACTGGGAAGGCAAATCTGTGCCGATGAAACCGTATAAAGAATTAAAATATGCATGGATATGGAGCGTACAGCTTAGCCCCCAATATAAGAGGGAACAATATTATTTTGAAATATGGAACAATGAGGAGAAAATTTATTTGTTTGAGGATGACTTTTATACGGAGCAGGAAATGAAAACTGAGGGCAGAATGAAACAGTATTTTAAATTTCCATGGTTAAATTCCTCGGATGTCTGTCAGCCGCCGGCATGGGTGGAAGATATCGTGTGGTACCAGATTATGCCGGATCGTTTTTTAAGAGGGGATAACAGGAAAAAGAGTGTAGAGGTAAAAGCGTGGAATGATGACAAGCAGATAACCCATGAGGATTATTTTGGCGGGGATTTGAAAGGGATTAGAATGAAACTACCCTATTTAAAGGAACTGGGGGTAAATGGTATTTATTTGATGCCCGTTTTTAAAGCGGATTCGAATCATAAATACAACACGACAGATTACACTAAAATTGATCCGGATTTTGGTGATGAAGCAGATATGAAAAGTCTCATAGACGAGGCACATAATTTAGGAATAAAGGTTATGCTGGATGCAGTTTTCAATCATAGCGGTAATGAATTTTTTGCATGGAAGGATGTATTATTAAATGGAAAACAGTCCCGCTATTATGACTGGTTTTTTATTCATCAGCCATTGACGGATCAGGGGACGACTTCAACAAAGGATGGAAGATATTATTCCTTTGCATTTGCAGCATATATGCCTAAGTTAAATACAAATCATCCGGAGGTTGTACGTTATTTTACGGATATATGCAGATATTGGGTAAAAGAATGGAAGGTTGACGGGATACGATTTGATGTGGGAAATGAAGTGGCACATTCTTTCTTAAAAGTATTGCATTATGAATTGAAAAAGATGAATCCAGAACTGTTTTTGTTGGGTGAAATATGGCATGATGCAGTTTCGTGGCTGCTTGGGGATGAATATGATTCCGTTATGAATTATCCGTTTGTGGAGAGTCTTAATAATTTCTGGGTGGATAACAAGAAGGATTCCAAAGAGTTTATGTACAGTATGAACCGGTGTTACAGTTTATATCCGGAGCAGATAAATCGTGCGTTGTTTAATTTTTTAGACAGCCATGATATAGAAAGGGCATATACAAGATGTGGGAATCTGGATATTTTCTTTCAACAGCTTGTGGTTTTAATGACGATGTCGGGTTCTCCCTGCATATACTACGGAACGGAAATTGCAATGCCAGGTGGTGCTGATCCGGATAACAGAAGATGTATGCCGTGGGATAAAATAGATGCAGGAATGTATGATGATGTGATAAAGGATGTGAAACGGTTAATTGCACTTAGAAGGGGTTTTTCGCAGATGAAAAGCACTAAAATAATATGGAAACAGGATACAGGAAATCCAAGATGCATTCATTATCAAAAAATAGATGAAAAAAACGGGAGTATTTTAGAAGTCTATCTGAATGCATCAAAAGAAAATGTAATACTACAGGATGTTAGAGGTATCCTATATTCCAGAGGTTATGATAATCGGTGTCTGAAGGAGAATGGTGTTTTGATTTTTGCGGGCAACGAGCCAAGTGTGCCTGCATATGTTAAAGCAGAGGAGGATCAGATATGAAAACAATGCGTATCAATGATAAGGAATATCATGTGGTTAAACTGTTAGGACATGGAAAGGGCGGTTATTCCTACTTAGTATCAGATGGAAAACAGCAATATGTAGGAAAACAGATTCATCATGAACCCTGTGATTATTATCAGTTTGGGAATAAAATAGAAGCTGAAAAAAACGATTATCAGCGTCTTTTAAGGACGGGCATACGAATACCGGAAATGATTGATTTAGACGAGGAGAGGGAGAGAATTTTAAAGGAATATATTAACGGTCCAACAATTTATGATATGGTTTTGCATGATCAGATGAAAGAGGAATATCTGGAGCAGATCAAGCAGATGTGCCGTAAGGTGTATTCCCTTCATTTAAATATTGATTATTTTCCTACAAACTTTGTGATTCAGGATGAAATGATTTATTATATTGACTATGAGTGCAACGACTATATGGAGGAGTGGAATTTCGAAAACTGGGGTATAAAATACTGGTCAAAAACACCGGAGTTTTTAGAGTATTCGTTGCAAGTAGAATGATTCCATGATAAAATGGATAAAATATTGTGAGAATTTAATACTTTGCTGCTTGCAGCGTGGAAACTGATTTTGGGATGGAGGATATAATAATGCAGGAACAGGTGACAATCAAAGAATTATATGACCTAAATGAAACACTGGCAAAACCATTATTGGAGGGATTAACTTATCCATGGGAAGCTCTTCCTAAGATAGGGGACTTTATTAAAGAAATTGGAAAAACTCTTCCGGCAGATATTTATGAGGAAAAAGAAGAAAATGTCTGGATTGCAAAATCCGCAAAGATTTATCCGAATAATTATATTACAGGACCGTGTATTATCGGTGAGCGCACAGAGGTAAGACCGGGAGCTTTTATCAGGGGGAATGCCTTAGTCGGTAATGACTGCGTAGTGGGAAATTCCACAGAATTAAAAAATGTTATTTTATTTAATCATGTTCAGGTACCCCACTACAATTATGTAGGGGATTCCGTATTAGGCTTTTATTCTCATATGGGTGCAGGGTCCATTACTTCTAATGTAAAAGCAGATAAGACATTAGTGCATGTGAAAGGAGCAGACTTTGATATTGACACCGGACTTAAAAAATTCGGGGCTATGCTGGGTGACCATGTGGAGATCGGATGTAATTCCGTATTAAATCCAGGCTCTGTAATCTGCAGGGATTCGAATGTATATCCGGTCAGTATGGTAAGAGGTGTGGTGCCGGCACATAGCATATATAAAGGGAAAGAAGACATTATACAAAAATTTGAATGATCGGGTTTCTACGAAAAGAGGCATCACCTGATACGGATAGGATAATTAAGATAATTCGTATCGGTGATGCCTCTTTTTGCAAAATGAAATTTATTCCCGCGAGCAATGAGCCAAGCAGATGTGTCTGCACATATATTTGGCGAATGCTGTAAGGGACAATACCCCGCTGCCTGTGGCGTCTCAAATTCCATGCTCCGTTTTTTGCAGTGAGCTTTTTGACTTGGATACGGATGCCTGCTCGAGGGCATTTTTAATTGCCTGGTTTAATATGATATACGTATACTGATTTTCTTTGGAATAGGTAATATCATCCACACTGTTTACAACCGAAATCTGGTTATTGATTTCATTTAAAGCAGGTTCAAGTAATGGATACATAGTTGTAACCGTTTCGTCAAGGTTTTCGATGCTTACACCGCTTACCGTTTCGGAATCCACCGTTACGGCAACGTTTAAGGTGTTCTCACCTAGCGAGATGGTTGAGGAATATACTCCGGGAACATATTTACCAGCCGTCTTACTCTCACTTTCTTTGCCTTTTCCAAACATGTTAATCAGTAATACGATTAGTAAAATCCCAAGGACGAGAAAGATTCCAGTATAAATAATTTCTTTTGCTTTAATTACGACAATTTTTGTCTGTGTGCCCATAAAATTCCTCCCAATGATTGTTATTATAAGAATATGAAATGAAACCGGAAATTAGAACCAGAAAATTTAAGATTTATACTCTGTTTGTGTTTCTCATATGTTATACTATAGATATTAATTGTAAAATCAGAACTTAGAAAGGACAAGGTATGGCAATACAATTTATTCTTGGCGGCAGCGGAACCGGCAAAACAACATATATGTATAAAGAGATGATAACGTCATCCATGAAAGAAGGACATAGTCCCATTCTTTTTATGCTTCCAGAGCAGTCTAATCTGGCAGCAGAGCAGGATATGGTAAGACTTCATCCCAATGGCGGAACTATGGATATTTCAATTTTAAGCTTTACCAGACTGGCTTTTAAAGTATTTGATGAGCTGAATGTTCATACACGGGATATCTTAGATGACTACGGAAAAAGCATGCTGATCATGAAATTGATGAAAAAACATCAGAAGGAACTTTCCTATTATGGGAGTATGGTAGGGAAGCAGGGATTTGTGGATGAGGTAAAATCTATTTTATCGGAATTCTGCCAGTATCAGATTACAGATAAAGTACTGGAAAATGTGATAAGTAACTTAAGTCCGGATAAAAGTCTTTATCATAAATTGTCCGATTTAAGGATTTTGTTCAATGCCTTTGAAGAGGAGATGAAGGATTCCTATATGGTTACAGAGCAGATTCTTTCTCTGCTAAAAGAGGTGGCGGGGGATTCCGAATTGTTAAGGAACGCAGATATTTATTTTGACGGATTTACAGGATTTACACCGGTACAGTATGGTGTGCTTGAGGAAATGATGAAGCTTGGAGGAAATCTGTATTTTTCGTTTACCATGGATGAGAATTTGTTTGGTAAAAATGATTACAGTGAGCATGGATTGTTCCGGCTGGGAAAAGATTCGGTTGATAGATTATGTAAACTTGCACAGGAAAACGGAATTACAGTATTACCTCATGTGGGCATGGTACATAACTACCGTTTAGAAGGAAAAGAAGATTTAAAGCATTTGGAAAGACAGATGTTTCGTTTTCCTGTTGGCACTTATGATAAAAAGACGGAAAACATTACGATATTGTCTGCAAAAGATGTGAAAACAGAGATTTTGTATATTGCAAGGACTATAAAAAAATATGTTATGGAAAAAGGATATCATTATCGGGATTTTGCAGTGATTACAGGAGATTTAAATGAGCAGGCAGCTTTGTGGAAACAGATTATGGAACAGATAGAAGTGCCGTATTTCCTTGATTTCAGGGAGCCTCTTATGCATAATCCGGTGGCAGAGATGATCGCAATTGTAATGGAACTATTTCGTTCGGATTTTTCTTTTGAAAGTGTGTTTGCACTTTTGAAAACGGGTTTTCTTGATATCAAAATGGAACGGGTTTATTCTTTGGAAAATTATGCATTGAAGTATGGGGTAAGAGGATATTCCTGGTGGAGGGAAAGCTTTAAGGGAGGGGTAAAAGGGCTCCATCAATTAAATGAAACCCGGAAAGAATTTATGGAAAAGATCAGCCAAATTGTACCGGTATTTTTAAAAAAGAAATTGCCCGCAAAGGACTATATTGAAGCAATTTACAATTTTATGTCAACCGGTAAAATGGCAGAAAAGCTACAGGAAAAAAGTATCTGGCTGGAGAAACAGGGAGATATCCGGGAAGCGAAAGCATATGCACAGGTATATGATAAATTGATTACGGTTCTTGATAAAACGATGGATATATTAGGGGAGGAAGAGATCGAGCGGGAACATTTTATGGAGATATTGATGACTGGGATTTCAGATATACAGTTAGGGGTGATTCCCTCTACACTGGATCAGGTTATGATTGGGGATATGGAACGTACCAGACTGCATCATGTCCGTATCTTATTTGTTTCAGGAACAAATGAAGGCTTAATTCCAAAGAATGAATCGGGAAAAGGAATTCTAGTGGATAAAGACAGACAGCAGATCAAAGATATGCATGTTGCACTTGCACCTGACAGCAGGGAAGAAATATTTTTACAACAGTTTTATCTCTATCTGCAGGTGACCCAGCCGTCAGAATATTTGGTGATTACATCACGAAGAACGGATCAGAAAGGAAATGCACTGCAACCGTCTTATTTTGTAAACCGGATATTACATCTTTTTCCGCTTTTGATTCCGGGAAAGGCAGAGGATGTGATGAAAGAAAGTCTGCCAACAACAGAGGCGGAGCTGGTAGCAGATTTTACTGACAGACTGGCAGGTGGAAACATGCAGGATTCCTCCGTACTGCATATGATGGAACAGAGGAAACCGGACACCATGAAACAGATTCTGGATGGATATTTTTATAACAATCATGCCGGTGTATTAGACCGGGCAATTGCAAGAAATTTATATGGAGAACATATGGTACATAGCGTTTCACGTTTGGAAACCTATGCGGGGTGTGCATACCAGTTTTTCCTAAAATTTGGTCTTAAGCTTGCAAAGAGGGAAGAATATACAGTTGAGACTTCTAATATTGGTACAATTTTGCATGCGGTAATGGAGGAGTTTTTCAAACAGGTGAAGGATGGAGTGATTGATCCGGTACATATGACAAAGGAACAGATAGACAAGAAGGTAGAGGCGTTTACAAGGGAGGCTGCAAAGAATGAAAATGAGACGATTTTTGAAAGCAGTTACCGCAGGAGGCATCAGTTAGAGGTTTTTGTGCGGATTGCCAAAAGAAGTATAGAAAATCTTTGCAGGCATCTTGAACAGGGAGGAATGCAGCCGGCATATTTTGAAAAGAAATTTTCTCCAGAGGACAGGCTTGGTTATATTGATATGCTGTTGGAAGAAAATATAAGAATGGAGTTAAGCGGCATTGTAGACAGGGTAGATATAAAAGAGACAAAGGATGCCGTCTATGTGAAGGTTATTGACTACAAATCCGGTGTAAAGGATATTGACTATGTGAAAATGTATGAAGGAAGGCAGCTTCAGCTTACGGTATACATGAGTGTAATGATGGAGTGGTTACAAAGAAAATATCCGGATAAAAAAATCATTCCCACCGGAATGTACTATTATCATATTTATGATCCTATTATCGAGGAGACGGATGAAACAAAATTAGAGCAAAAAAGAATAGAGAGCAGCAGACTGGCAGGTCTTGTAAATCAGGAAGAGGAAAGCCTTAGATTAATGGATGGAAAAACCGGTCTGGTGGCTCCGGTAAATTATAAAAAAGATGGGGAATTAGGTTCCGTGAATAAAGCATTGGTGAGTACGGAAGATCTGGCACAGATATCCGAATTCGTAAGGAATAAAATGATAGAGATCGGAACCGATATCACGCATGGACAGATTGAGATGAATCCGGAAAAGGGTGAATATAACAGTCCATGTAATCTGTGTGATTATAAAAGTATCTGCCGTTTTGAATCAGGACTTGGGGGAAATACTTACCGCATCAAAACCCAGCTTGATAAGGAAGAGGTAAAGAACAGGATTCTGAAAAAAGAACAGGAAAAGGGAGATGAAAATGCATGAACTGGACATCTGATCAAAGAAAGGTCATAGATGCAAGAAACTGTAATCTATTGGTTTCTGCTGCGGCCGGGTCCGGCAAGACGGCGGTGCTGGTGGAACGGATTATTCAAATGATTTCAGATAAAAATGCACCGGTGGATATTGATAAGCTTTTGGTGGTGACATTTACGAAGGCAGCAGCCGGACAAATGAAAGATAAAATCGCAAAAGCAATGGAACAAATTTTAGAAAAAGAGCCGGATAACGAACACTACCTGAAGCAGATGAATTATATTAATAAAGCTAATATTTTAACGATAGACAGTTTTTGCTATCAGGTAGTAAGGGAGCACTTTTATGTGCTGGGGATTGATCCCGGAATACGTATCGGGGATACAGGGGAAATTGGTCTTTTGCGGGAAGATATCTTGGAAAAGGTAATGGAAGAATTTTATAAAGAGAATAAAGATTTTATCCGTTTTTCAGATGCATTTTCAGCAGATAAAAATGATGAACGGATAGAGGATTATATTTTGAAAATATATAATATCTGTTCCAGTTATCCGCGGCCGGAAGAATGGACAAAGCAGGCAAGAGCGTCCCTTCACATCGAATCAGAGGAAGCATTTTTGGAGCTTGCTTTTGTAAAACAATATTTTCATGAAGTGCATGGTACGGCAAAAGGAATCAGGGATAAGATTTTAAATGCGTTGGAACAGGTGCGGAGTACTGACGGTCCTCTTTATATGGAAAAAGCACTTTTATCCGATATCCAATTCATTGATGATTTAATCAGTGCGGGAACGTATTCCCAATTTTTCGGGTTTTCCAATGTGAAATTTGCTAATATCGGAAGGGGAAAAAAGGGGGAATTCGATGAAGAGGTGGCAGAATGGATTAAGAAGCAGAGGGAAGATTATAAGAAACAGGTTAAAAAACTGCTTGCTGCCTTTTCGGTTCCGTTTGAAACGCTGCTACAGCAGATGCAGGAACAGGAACCCATGCTTACCGCATTACTGGATGCAGTGGATGTATTTCGGGAATGGTTCTTACAGGCAAAGCTTGATAAAAATCTTCTGGAATTCAGTGATGTGGAGCATTTTGCACTGCAGGTACTGTGTCAGGGATATGATGAGGAAGGAAAGCCGGTTCCAAGCGATATCGGGAAAGAGATGTCGGAAAATTTTGCCGAAATTCTCATTGACGAATATCAGGACAGTAATTATTTACAGGAGGCAATTCTTAGCTGTGTATCTACGGTGTATCAGGGAAAAAATAATATTTTTATGGTAGGCGATGTCAAACAGAGTATTTACAGTTTCCGAATGGCAAGACCGGATCTGTTTATGGAAAAATATCATACCTATCATACAGAGGAGGACAAAGATGAAAGGAAACTTCTGCTAAAAAATAATTTCCGGAGCCGGGGGAATATATTGGAAGGGATCAACTATATTTTTTATCAGATTATGGGAAGTGATCTGGGTGGAATTGATTACACGGAGGATGAGGCACTGGTACCGGGAAAAATATTTCCGGAGGGAGCGGATGACAGTGTGGAACTGCTGATTGGGGAGAGTAAGGATTTTGATTTTTTAAATATAGATGACGAAGCCATGACTGGAGAGAGGGAAGAGAATCTGGATGAAGATTTAGAAGACATCGGAAAAATGGAATTAGAGGCTGCCATGGCTGCAAAACGAATTGGTGAGCTGATGGGAGGAAACAGAAATATGCCTTTTGAGGTGGAAGATGCAAAGACGGGACAGTTAAGAAGAATTGACTACCGGGATATTGTAATACTGTTTCGTGCACCGTCATCTTTTCAGCAGATTTTTTCGGAGGTATTAACGGAACATGGAATACCGGTTAAAGTGCAGAATGAAAACGGATACTTTGATACAGTGGAAATTCGTCTTATTTTGAGTCTGCTATGGGTGATTGATAATCCCTGCAATGATGTTGAACTGGCAGCAGTTTTAAGAAGCTTTTTTGGAGGATTTAGCAGTGATGAACTGGCACTGTTGGCACTGATAAAAAGGCAGATGGAACAGGAAAAAAAAGAAAAACTACCGTTGTTTTCGGTGGTGAAAACATTAGCAGAATTATGCAGGGAAGGTATGCCGGACAGTGAAAAACAAAAAATTGATCGTTACAGCACGATATACCGGAAATGCAATTCCGTTTTTGGACAGATAGAGGCATTACAGGGTATCCAGGCTTATCATACCACCGGTGAGCTCCTTACATATATTTATTACCATACAGAGTATTATTATTATGTAAAAGCGATGCCGGATGGAGAAGAAAGAAGCCGGAATCTGGATTTGTTTTTAGGTGAAGCGAGACGGTTTGAGAATGGAACCTTTCAAAGTGTTTTTGATTTTCTTCTGTATGTGGATAAGCTTCAGAAAAAGTCTATTTCTTTAGGAGGGGACCCGGCATTGGAAAGCAATGAAAATGTTGTTCGGATTATGAGTATCCATAAGAGTAAAGGTCTTGAATTTCCGGTGGTATTTTTAGCCGGAACCGGAAAGAATTTTAATCTGATGGACACAAAGGCACCTCTTATTATTCATTCTGATTATTTTCTGGGGGCAAAATACAGGAATCCTGAAAAACGGTGTGGAAATGATACATTTGTTCATAAGGCAATTGCCTCTTTGATGATAACGCAAAGTATTGCCGAAGAGTTAAGAATTTTTTATGTGGGGCTGACCCGTGCAAAAGAAAAACTGATCCTGACAGGAGTAACATCGGACATGCCGGCACTTGTAAAACGTTATGAGGAGATTGCCAAAAGAAAGGCTGTCGGTCTGTCTTACAGTATTGTACATACGGCAAGAAATTATCTGGATTTTATTGTGGCAGCTTTTATCAGAAATGATACTTTTTATAGAACGATGAAAACAGTGAGAAAACGAATCGATCAAAAGAGTGGAACTATCATTTCAGCAGAGTATGAGAAACCGGTAATTTTAAAGAAACCCGAGGTTTCTTTTAAAGTGGAAGTGTATGATTTTAGGAATCTTGTGATTCATCATATTCAATCCAGACTGGAAAGAAAGATAGATCAGAACGAATGGATAGAAAGATGGCAAAGTTCACCGGAAGAGAACAAAGAAAAGTTGGACAGAAATTTGAAATGGGAATATCCAAACAAGGTGCTCTCACTGCAGAAATCTAAATTGTCGGTAACGGAGATCAAGAGGATTTATGAGATGGATTATGAGCCTTCCGATGTTGTGGAATATGAAGCAAAAATGAGAGAAAAGTATGTTCCTCCTGTTCCGCATTTTCTGACAGGGAACAGCAGGCCAATGGATGCCGCAAAAAAGGGTACATGGATGCATAAGACAATGGAACTGTTAAATCATGCAGATGTAGAAACGAGAAAGCAGGTTTCAGAGGCATTAGAATCTATGAGAAAAAGCGGAAGGATTCCGGAAGAAACCCGAACATTTATTACGGATGAAAAGGTTTATGCAATGGTAAACTCATCCCTTGGAAAGAGAATGAGGAAGGCTGCAAAAAAAGGGTTGCTGTTTAAGGAAAAACAGTTTGTAACTGGGGTTTTAGTGGAACAGATTTTGAAAGAAAAGGAAGGGATAGAAAAGGAGCAGCAAGTGATTGTACAGGGAATTATAGATGCTTATTTCCGGGAAGAGGATAACCTGATTCTGCTTGATTACAAAACAGATCATATCAAAGCAGGGCAGGAGGAATTGCTGGTGAAACGGTATCAGACGCAGCTTTTATACTACAAAAATACATTAGAGCAGTTAACGGGACTTACTGTATCGGAAACCTATTTGTACTCTTTTTCTCTTGATAAAGAAATATGTATGTTTCATGAAAAATAATAAGAAAATCATGGGTTGCAATTCCTGTAATTTGATATTATACTGGGGGGGTGTTCTTTTTTTAAGGTCAAAAGGATAAGGCGTGGATTTGGAATATGGAATTTTGGGATTTGCACAGTAATATGAAGGAAAGGGAAGTATTATGAGCGGAAGAAAAGTAGATGAATTAGAAGGTGTATCTTTATTGGGAAATCAGGGTACAAAATACCCTGCGGATTATGATCCGGGTATTTTGGAAACTTTTTTAAACAAACATCCGGATAACGATTATTTTGTAAAATTTAACTGTCCTGAATTTACGTCGCTTTGTCCGATTACCGGACAGCCGGATTTTGCTTCCATTTATATTTCTTATGTTCCCGAAAAGCTTTTGGTAGAATCTAAATCCTTAAAGTTATACCTGTTCAGTTTCCGCAATCATGGGGATTTTCATGAAGACTGCGTAAATATTATTATGAAAGACCTGATAAAGTTGATGGCTCCTAAATACATTGAGGTATGGGGGAAATTTACACCCCGGGGAGGAATATCCATTGATCCGTACTGTAATTACGGAAAGCCGGGAACAAAGTGGGAGGAAGTTTCGTGGAATCGGTTGGCGAACCATGATTTGTATCCTGAAAAAATAGACAATCGGTAGAAAATGCAGTAGGTTTTAACGGTAAGAAACAATGGATCATAATAGATGTAAGATAAAAGGGGTTTCATTATGACTTATCAGGAATGTGAGGATTATATATTATCTGTGCCATTATTTGCATCCAAATTAGGCACAGATAACCTGAATCGGATATTGGATTTAATGGATCATCCGGAAAGGGCATATCCGGTAATTCATGTGGCAGGGACCAACGGAAAGGGTTCAACCTGTTCTTTTTTGGCATCTATTTTAAAGCAGTCGGGGAAAAAAACCGGACTGTTTACTTCTCCGCACTTAATAAAGATAAATGAGAGGTTCCGGATTGGAGATGAAGAAATCTCGGATTCGGATTTTGTTGAGATATTTGGGACAACGATGGAGTATGTGAAACTTGCAAAGGAAAAAGGCATTGAACACCCTTCTTTTTTTGAGCTGGTGTTTTTAATGGCAGTTGTTTATTTTAAGAAGCAGAAAGTGGATTATGCTATTTTTGAAACCGGTATGGGAGGAAGAATGGATGCTACGAATGTGGTGAATCCCGTTCTTTGCATTATTACATCAGTGGGACTGGACCATATGCAGTTTTTAGGGAATACGGTTGAGAAGATTGCATTGGAAAAGGCGGGAATTATAAAAAAAGGAGTTCCGGTGATATTTTTTGACCGAAAGGATGAAGCAACCCCGGTAATTATCGGTTATTCAAGGAAAATGGGTGCAAAATTGTACCTTGTCGAAAAATCTCAATATAAATTTTTTAAAATTAAGAATAAATCCATTGATTTTTCTTTCAATAGTGGTTATTATAGATACTGTAGTTTAAAAATAAAAAAAACAGCGATTTATCAGATTGAAAATGCAATTTTAGCGGTAAAGGCATATGAATTGCTACTTAGTATTGCGAGAAATTCCCATAATTTTTTGTGTATGACAGACAGAGATTATGGATTGACAGATAAAGATATAGATAGTATACAGACAGGATTATATAATATGGTCTGGAAAGGCAGAATGCAATGTATTGCTAAGAATATATACATAGATGGTGCACATAATGAGGAAGCCATTGAAGCGTTCTGCAGGACATTGAACATTCTATTTAAGAATGAACAAAAAATTTTATTATTTGCTGTATCAAAAGACAAGGATTATGAACATATGATAAAAAAACTATGTGAAATATCCTTTCAGGAAATCATCATTGTCCGGTATGAGGGCAGCAGAGCTGCCGAATTGGATACAGTAGAAGAAGCATTTAGACGTTTTTCGGGTAGTAAGATTACCACATTTGATGATATAAAAGAAGGCTTTTTATATGGAAAAAGCCATGTTGGGAATCAGTGTTTATTTTGTGTAGGATCTTTATATCTAGTGGGTAATCTGCTCAATTTAGGAGTATAGATTATGATTAATTTTGATGAAGAGGTTAGAAAGTTTAAACCATGTCTTGAGTTGTCTCAGGCAGAGGATGCAATATATAAAAATGACGTAAAAGATATCACAGATGTATTAGAAGAAATGTTACTGCAGTTGAATCAGAAAAAGAATAAATAGGCGGTGAATAATATGGAGTGTTTAAATTGTGGAGCACCTATATTAGAGAACGGACACTGCAGTGAATGTGGAATGAACTATAAGCTGTTAGCGAAAGCCTATAATACATCAAACTATTACTACAACATGGGATTGGACAGAGCAGGTGTCAGAGATCTTACCGGTGCAATTGATGCATTGAATTTGGCGTTAAAATATAATAAACAGAATATTAACGCGAGGAATTTATTGGGGCTCATTTATTATGAAATGGGCGAGACAGTCTTAGGACTAACGCATTGGGTCGTTAGCAGCAATTATCTTCCAGATGAAGATAATATTGCGCATCGATATATAAAAGAAGTACAAGCGGACTCGGAAAAATTAGAAGAGGCAAACCAGCTTGCAAAACAATTTAACCAGGCATTGATGCATGCAAAACAGGGAACAAAGGATTTGGCATTTATTCAATTAAAAAGAATCCTTTCCGGATATCCGCATTTTGTGAAAGGATATCTGCTGCTTGCATTGCTTTATATGGATAATGGCAATCCGGATAAAGCGAAAAAAGCATTAAAGCGGGTTTTGCGGATTGATAAGAACAATACGCTTGCAGTAAAGTATCTCTCGGAAATGGGAGTTGCCTCAAAAGATATTATCGGCATCAAAGAAAGCAGTGGGCGGATTGATGTGGATTCCGCATATTCAGATGAAGATCAGTACAAATCAGATTTGGAGACGTTTGTACAGAAAGGTTTGGAGAATATTGATAATCCAGATTTGTCTGTAGGCTCCTATAAGGAGATTAACCATAATAAGTTTAATTTGCTTTATGTTTCTGTGGGACTGATTCTTGGAATACTTACATTTTGGCTTTTAATATTGCCAACAAAGCTTAATTCGACAAAGCAGGAAAACAGAGATATACAGTTGTCCTACAGTGAAGAGATTTCCGAAAAGAATGTTGTCATTTCGGATCTGGAAAGCAAGATTACAGACCTTGAAAAACAATTAAAGGAAAAGGAAAAAGAAAAATCAAAAAATGCCAAGGAAGAAAAGGATTCAAAAGAATCTTTTGAAGTCATCAAGGATAATATTCCAAACACCGCATATTCTGCATTGTGTGAAGAAGCTGCCAAGGCAATTGAGGCAAAAGAGTACGAGAAAGCAATTAATATGTGTAATGTAGCACTTCAGATAAAGGAGGGCGAAGAAGCATATTATAGCCTGGGAAAAGCATACTTAGGAAATCAAAATGAGGAAAAGGCAAAAGCTGCATTTATTAGTTTAAAGGATAATTATCCTGACAGTAGCCATGTGAGTGAAATATCAGACTATTTGTCAGAATAGAAACAGGTTCCGGCAGCGTTTTTGGGATACGGAAGGTCAGTACATTAGTATTGAACGACAGATAAAAAATAATAAAGTACGGAAGAAAAGCAACAGATAGAGATGTATTATATCTGTTGTTTTTTTCTTTTTATAATAAAAATTGAAATAAAAGAAAGTGAAGGGCTTGTTTATGGAACAGAGAAATTTATTTGATGTGGAAGGAGAAATTCTGATTATTTATCTGCCGGAGGAACTGGATCATCATACGGTAGGTACGATCAGAGAAAATACGGACGGTCTTTTTACATGTAAAAAAATACGGGATGTGATATTTGATTACCGGAATACTACTTTTATGGATAGTTCCGGAATTGGTCTTGTAATGGGAAGATACCGGGAAGTCCGATATCTGAAAGGAGACATCTATATTGTAGGAGTGAATGATACGATTGCCAGAATTTTAGAGATATCAGGATTATACAGAGTGGCAAAGAAAAGAAAAGATATCGCGGAGGCATTATGTGATATAGAGAAAAAGTATGAAAAGGGGAGTCATTATGAAACATTTTAATAATCAGATGGTGGTGGAATTCGACAGTATATCTAAGAATGAAAGTTTTGCTAGAGTGGTAGTAGCTGCATTTGTATCCAGATTAAATCCGACACTGGAAGAAATAGCGGATATAAAAACGGCGGTGTCCGAGGCAGTAACCAATTCGATTATTCATGGTTATGAAAATGGGGATGGAAGAATTCGTATTGAGACACATATTGTGGAGGATACGGTTACGGTAATTGTTACTGATTATGGAATCGGAATTACGGATGTGGAAAAAGCGATGGAACCTATGTATACATCAAAACCCGAATTGGAACGTTCGGGAATGGGTTTTGCATTTATGGAAGCATTTATGGATGAATTGTTTGTGGAATCAGAAGTTGGAGAAGGAACAACGGTTACAATGCGGAAAGTGATTAAACAGGAAAGCAGCGAAGCGGATAAAGTGGTGGACGAAGAAAATAAATAACAGGAGGCGTCATGGACAAGACTTTAGAATTGTTAAAGCTTGCAAAAGAGGGTAACCAGGACGCAAAAGAACAGCTTGTCAAAGAAAATTTAGGTCTGGTATGGGCAGTAGCAAGAAGATTTATGGGAAGAGGACATGAATTGGAGGATTTATATCAGATTGGCTGTATCGGGTTGATGAAATGTATCGAAAAGTTTGACCTGGCATATGATGTGAAATTTTCAACTTATGCAGTTCCGATGATAAGCGGTGAAATTAAAAGATTTTTACGGGATGACGGTATGATCAAGGTGAGTCGGACACTGAAAGAAACGGCTTATAAGGTGAAACGGGCACGGAATGAGATTATAAATCAAACCGGAATAGAACCTAAACTGGAGGAATTATCTGAGATTTTAGAAATTGATGTAGAAGAAATTGTAGCTTCTCTGGAAGCTAATGTTGAAGTGGAATCCATTCATAAAACGATTTATCAAAATGATGGAAATGCGATTTATCTGCTGGATAAAATTGCGGCAATTGAGGATGAAAATGAAACGTTGTTAAATCAGATTGTACTGAAAGAGGTGATGAAGCACTTAGACGATGTGGAACAAAAAATTATTAAAATGCGGTATTTTGAAAATAAGACCCAGACAGAGATTGCGAAGAAAATAGGAATATCCCAGGTACAGGTAAGCCGTATGGAAAAAAGAATTTTATTAAAAATGCGGAAGAATCTGGAACAGGATCCCGATTTCGGAGCATAACCGGACTATAATCACAGAATGAATCTCTCGTATGCAAAGCATTTTTCACAGGTGCAGTATTGGCTATGGTAGGAAAAAACAACGCAGCAGACGGGGATTCAGTCCAGAATACAGTCCGGTTAAATAACAAATTACCACCAGCCGAATAATCCTCCCATATAGTAAATAATGCCCAGTATCCAGCTTGTGAAAATACCATAAAGAATAACAGGACCGGCAATTGTAAATATTTTTACACCAATGCCGAATACCTGTCCTTCCTTTTGGTATTCGATTGCCGGAGCTGCTACAGAATTTGCAAATCCGGTAATTGGAACCAGAGCACCAGCACCACCAAGTCTGGCTATATGACCATAAATATTAAATCCGGTTAATATTACACTTAATAAAACAAGGAACATGGATTCATAGCTGGCAGCATCCATTTCCGTCATACCAAGGGAATTTTTGAAAAAAGAAAAGATAAATTCGCCAAGCAGACAAATGAGTCCCCCAATCCAGAATGCATTCATGCAGTTTTTCCATAAACTGTAGGTTGGGGTAATCTGTTCCACATATTCGTTATATGCTTCGTTACTGATTTTTTGTTTCATGGAAACTCCTCCTGTTAAAATATGATTCCGGTACAATGAATAATCAGTTGTTGATATTTATTGTACTAGTAAGTAGTATGTCTTGAGAAAAAGTCTTTATGCATCTATTATCAGAAACTGAATTAAGCTGAAAATTCCTTTTCCAAGAGCCAGAAAATATATAATATAGCAGAGCCCTTTCTGGATATGGGCAATTCGTGCATAAATCGGAATTACATTTAGGACTTCTGAAAGTCCGCCGATTAAAAAGCCGATATAGATTCCACCGAATAAGCCGATTAAAGTGAGTATCGTAAAACCAGCAAATGCCGGTGGAAGAGTGCCCTCATAAAAGCCGGCAGAAGAAAAGGAAGTAAAAAATTGTAACAGGGTAGACAGTAAAATGCCGATCATCAGGCAGTTTTCATATAGGATGCATTCTCCTGCCGTTTTTGTTTTTGCGGCAATCTTTGGGAAGATTCCAAGCATTGCAATAAAAGCGACATAAGCGGCTGCTGTCACAAATCCGGCGGAGAGTCCGCATACTGTAAGCAGAATAAAATTAAGTGAAAACATGATATACCTCCATCTTTCTAATCTTGCTGTCTTGCATCCAGGCTTTCACCGCGCCGGCTGATATCCTTGATGATCGTAGTACTGATATCTTTTTCATAAAGGCGCATCTGGATTTCCAGCGGAGTCGGATCGGAAGTAAGTTTTTTTCCACCTAAATGATTAAAAAACAGAATCATGCCAAAGGCAAGTCCAATCGAGTATGCGATGGTCAGGCAGATGACACCGGATTTTGGATTACCCAGAAACAGCATGGAAAGATTGGTAAATAATTCCTTGGCACCAACATCCGTATTGTATGCCATAATAGCATACCCGCCGCCGAAAAAGGCGATTAGACAGATAAAAATGGTACATAATATTTCTTTTATCTTTTCAAATTTTGATTTTGGCTGATAAGATAAAATGAAATCACCTTCACCAAGGTTTTCAATATCTGCCTCTGGAACATGTTTGTTGATGGTCTCAATGATTTTTAAAATTGAGACAACAACCTGTCCCTCTTTCTCCTTTTCAAACTCGTAAAAAGGAATGGAAAGGATTTTTTTTTCCAATGCAGGATCGGCGGTGTAAATCGTTAAGAAGTCCTTTAGGGTTACCGATGGATTGTTTACCTGAATGCATTGCGGTGCTTTAATATATACTGTCTGTTCCATAAATTTCACGCTCCTTTTTGCGTAGTATATGGAGCAGGAATAAAATTATACATATAAAGATTGTGGGTTGAGAATTCAAATTTTCTATGATAAGATGTTTTTGTTGTATTAGAAATTGTAAAATAGGATTTGTGAGAAAGAAAAGGTTGTTTATTTCAAAAGATAAAGGAGGAGAGAACAATAAAGTGGGAGAGATTAGTAGATTTATTAAAGGGACATGTAGTTTATTTGCAGACGCATAATTTTCCGGATCCTGATGCATTAGCAGCCGCCTTTGGGATGCAGGTTTTTTTAAAGGCAAATGGTGTTGCTTCTACAATCTGTTATGCCGGAAATATTGAAAAAAACAGTACAAAGCGGATGATAGAGGAATTTGGAATTCAGGCAGTGAATATTGATCAACTGCCCCATATGGTAGAAGAAGATTATATTGTAACAATTGATGCACAAAAATATAATTCTAATATTACGGATTTTATCGGAACAGAAGTGGCATGTATTGACCATCATCCAACCATGACTCCGTGTGCTTATGAGTACAGTGATATTCGGATATGTGGGTCATGCTGTTCCCTTGTTGCCAGTTACTTTATAGAAAGTGATACAACACTGGATACGAATACGGCAACGGCACTTTTATATGGATTAAAAATGGATACGGATTCTTTTAACAGAGGGGTAACGGATTTTGATATTTCTATATTTGCATTTCTCCATAAGATTGCAGATAATCATAAGATTACAACAATGTATAACAATAATATGGAAATAGAAGACCTGCGTGCTTATGGTGAAGCAATCAAGAATATTAAGATATATGATAATGTAGGATTTGCCAAAATATCTTTTGACTGCCCGGACGGACTGGTCGCAATGATATCTGATTTTATTCTGGGATTAGATGTTGTGGAATTATCCGTTGTATATGCTGCAAGAGACGGAGGATATAAGTTTTCCGTCCGGAACGAAACTGCAGCCTATCATGCCGGTACGATAACACAAAAAGCGTTAGAGGGCATTGGCGGCGGCGGTGGACATTTTACGATGGCAGGAGGTGTTATTCTAAAAGAAAGAGTAAAAGAACTGGGTCCTTATCCTGATTTTGAGATACGAAACCGCTTTCTTGAGAGTATTGGGAAGGGATATATAGAAAATCAGGTTCATGCGTAAAATTTAAGTGCCGTTGTACCGATATAATCAATATAAACAGATTGGGACAGTAAACGGAATTACTGTCAAAAAGGCATGAGAAATTGTCTGCATCAAGGAGGATGATAGCATGGGCATGGGAATTTACTCAAACAACTCCAATGTAAAAGTATATACAATCAAGAATCCGGACGGAAGTGCAGGAGGTACAATCCGGGTTACAAAAACGGCTAAGAAAAAGAAAAAACGCCTGCAGTATATGTTCAAATATATTTCGGATGAGATTTTAATGTCAAAAACATCAAGCAATGTAGGCAAAGCAATGATAAAAGCCCGTATGACGGTGGGGCTTCTCCAAAAAAAACTGAAAACCGGTGATTTTGATGAGAGGGAAGTAGAACTGGCAATCATTCATGCAAAAAAGATGGAACGGGCAGCCAGAAAGAAGATGAAGCATCTGCGGGAGGAAGAGAATGCAAAGCGGCAGGGTTTATGCCGGGATGAAACAGAGGAAAATGAGATTTGCAGCGGGAAAGATGAAGAACAAGAGAAGATTCCTGAAATGAGGGAAGAAGAATTAAGAAAGAGAATGAAAGAATTGCAAAAGCTGATGGAGGAGACTGTAAAGAAAACAGTTGATGAAACAGGAATGGACGAATTGGCTGATGCAATAGCAGGAAGTGTATATAAAGATATGGATAAAAACGAGCTGGAACGTCTTAAGAAAAAACACCGGATGGCTGAGATTCAGGAAATTGTAGAGGCAGACATGAGATATCTCAAAGCATTGTTTTATAAGCTGCAAAAAGAAAAAGAAGAGGTTTCCAGAGAAAACTCTACATCTAGCAATTGTGAAGGGGTGTCTTTAGAACTTTCAGGAACAGAGATCCCGGTGGAGATAGCGGATGCACCTGCTATAGCTGGGGGAGAGAGTATTAATCTGTCTGTATAGATAATAATAAAAGGAATTCTTGCATTTATCTGACATCAGTGATATAATTGCGTGGAAATGCGAAGAAGAGGAATAGTACATATTCAGAGCCTGCAGAGAGGGACTGTCTGGTGTAAAGTCCTGGTATAAGAATATGGAACCAGTCTTGGAGCAGTGCGTGGAAGTAAGTAGTAAGCGGCACCGGAATCCTCCGTTAAAGGGAATCTGTATTCAATTAGATTGTGTATGGAACAAGGGTAATGATTTACTGAAATTAGGTGGTACCACGGATTTATTCGTCCTAAGTCATAGAAATATGATTTAGGACTTTTCTTGGTTTTGGGAAGGAGAAAAGGATAAAATGGAAAAGCAGAGGATTGTTGTAAAGGTAGGGACATCAACATTGACAGGAGAAAATGGAGCACTGAATTTTCGTACCATTGATAAGCTGGCTCAGGTACTGTCAGCTTTACATAATGATGGAAATCAGATTGTTCTTGTATCTTCCGGTGCCATTGCAGTTGGGATAAACAAGATGAAGATTCCGGTAAAACCGGTAGATGTGTGTATGAAGCAGGCTGCCGCTGCTGTGGGACAGTGTGAACTGATGCATATTTATGATAAATGCTTTGGAGAATATGGAAATATAGTAGGTCAGATTTTACTTACAGCAGAGGATATTGCAGTAAAAGAAAAGCGGCGTAATTTAAGAAATACTTTTGAGGCATTACTGGAGAATGGAATGATTCCAGTGGTAAATGAAAATGATTCGGTAAGTCATGCAGAGATTGAGTCGGAGAAAAAGGTGTTTGGTGATAATGATATGCTTTCCGCAATTGTTGCAAAACTTTGTGAGGCGGACCGTTTGATTATCCTGTCAGATATTGAAGGACTTTACGACGGTAACCCAAAGGAAAATGCAGATGTAAAATTAATCCATAAGGTGGAAGAGATTTCGGAGGATATTCAGAGTTTGGCAGCCGGTTCCGGTTCGAACCGGGGAACTGGTGGAATGATAACAAAATTGGAGGCAGCGGATTATGCAACGTTACATGGTATTGATATGCATATTGCCAACGGAAGTGATCCGGAAAATATTTACCGTATTATGGAGGGAAAGAATGTTGGAACTCATTTTCTAAGGAGGATAGGATGAATTACAGAGTAGCATCATTTTATAAAGAATTTCATTGTATCGGAGGAATCTGTGAGGATTCCTGTTGTGAAAACTGGGAAATTGATCTGGACGAGGCATCTTTAAAGCGTTATATGAAGGAGAAAGGGGAGTTTGGAAAACGCCTTAAGGATAATACAAAAGGAAAGGAGAAGCAGTTTATCTTAAATGGCACAAGATGTCCCTTTTTAAATAAGGATAATCTTTGCGATATTTATATTGAAATGGGAGAAGACTGTCTTTGTGAAACCTGTACAAATTTCCCAAGGCATGTTGAAGAATTTGAAAATTTAAAGGAGGTAAGCCTTACAATGTCCTGCCCGGAGGTGAGCCGCATCATGCTCCAAAAGAAAGAAAAAATTACATTTGAATGTAAAGAAGGAACGGATCAGGAATATGGATTAAAACATTT
>CAJUBR010000015.1 GCA_910584695.1 uncultured Lachnospiraceae bacterium | reverse complement strand
ATCCATCCGGGAAAAAAGAACGCTATACGTTACCGCTTAAGGATTCTATTCGGGAGAAGATACTGATTCTCACATTTCATGTAGAGAGTAAAAACGGAGGGGAAGTAGTCATCTGTATCAATGGTGTGAAAAATAAACTGTCATCGGAAAGTGCACCATATCCAAATAACAATCACGATTTTACTTATATCTTGTCATCCGAAGCAGCTTTAGAGGAATTGGAGGTAGAAGTTTCAAGGGGAGAGTATGCGGTAGACTGCCTTAAGATATATACGCTTGACAAAAAATATCTGAGGCATTCCGATATAACGGTACCTGAGATAAAAGAGCAGGCTTCCGATAACGGAAAAAATGTCTTTCAGGGAAGCATTACAATGAAGGAAAACGGATATTTTGTTACATCTTACCCATACCGGAAAGGGTATCAAATCAAAATGGATGGTGTACCGGTGAAACCGGAGAAGATCAATACTGCATTTCTGGGTTTTCCAATTGCAAAGGGAGATCATCAGGTTGAGATCAAATATGAAGCACCGGGATTTAAATTAGGGTATCGTATTAGTTTTTTGTGCTTTCTGATTTTTGGCATGCTGCTTGTACTTGAGAGAAAATGGGTTTCGGAAAGAAGTGGGGAGAAAGTACAGTTTAAGATAACAGATGGGAATCCAGATTGGATAGGTTAAAATATTGTTGACTGAGAGAAGATAACACAGGCGTGCAAGTTATAATGGAATAATTTATCGATATGTGGTAACATTTAGAATATAATAAGTTGACAGATTGTTTATCAGAATGTTTCTCTGGATGATTTTCAGTTTATCGAATTCCCGGAACAGTATAAAGGGAAAAACTTAAAAATTGAGTTACAGGTATCGGAGAATGCAGTGGTTTGTTTCGATTTGAATAATCTGAAAATAGTTAATGACACATTTTGATATGCTAAAAGCTGCTTAGAGAAAAGGATAGAATCATGAATATTGTGACAAGAAAATTTTCATTTGAATCTAGGTGGGATGGTGTAGTGATCCGTGGAATCTGTATGGTTCCGGAAAAGCCGGCTGCTATTTTGCAGATGGTACATGGTATGTGTGAGCATAAAGAGCGTTTTCTTCCCTTTATGAGGAGTATGGCAGAACGTGGTTACATTACGGTGATGCATGATAATAGAGGTCACGGTGCCAGTGTGAAAAAGAAAGAGGATATCGGATATTGTTATGATTCCATGGAAAAGGGATATATTGAGGATATTTACAGGATAACCCAAAATATCAGGAAGATTTATCCGGGATTACCGCTTATTTTGTACGGACACAGTATGGGCTCACTGGCAGTCCGTGCCTATCTTCGTAATCATGATGATGCGGTGGATGCTCTGATTGTATCGGGATGTCCGGCTTATAATGATATGGTTCCGGTTGGAACACTTTTGGTAAAGGCAATTGCCGGATTATGTGGAATGAAATACCGCTCACAACACATGCAGAATCTTGTTGTGAGAAGTTTTGAAAAGAAATTTAGGAAGGAAAAACGAAAGAATGCCTGGCTTGCGGTGGAAAAATCAGTAGCGGAGAAATTTGAAGCAGATCCGCTGTGTACGTTTATATATACCATGAATGGTATTTTAACCTTGCTGAATCTGGAGAGCATAGCCTATAAAGCCACAGGATATCAGGTGAAAAATCCGAATTTACCGGTGCTCTTTTTATCCGGCAGGGATGATCCGTGTTATATCAACGAGCAAAAATGGAATCAGGCAGTAAAAAGAATGCGACATCTGGGATATCATGAACTGACGGAAATCCGTTATGCCGGAATGCGTCATGAGATTCATAATGAAAAAGGCAGAGACAAAGTCTTTGAGGATATTGACTGTTTTTGTCGGTCTGTTCTTCCGTTATAACAGGCAGATATAAAATGCAGAAACAAGCTTGCACAATCCGTAAAACAATAGTAAAATAAAAAAAGACTTGTTAGGAAATGACGGCGTCTGACTTGCGCCGTCATTTTTGTAACCGTCATATATAGAATAATATTGTAAAATATTTTGATGGAGGTGCAGGATGTATAGTTTTGATGAAGTAAACACATTTGACCCGGAAGTAGCAAAGGCAATGACGGATGAGATTGACAGACAGAATGAAAATATTGAGTTGATTGCATCGGAGAATATCGTCAGTAAGGCGGTTATGGCTGCAATGGGAAGTCCCCTTACGAATAAGTACGCAGAGGGTTATCCGGGAAAGAGATACTATGGCGGCTGTGAGTATGTAGATGTCGTAGAAGATCTGGCAAGAGAGAGGGCAAAAAAGCTGTTTGGCTGTGAATATGCAAATGTTCAGCCACACTCCGGTGCACAGGCGAATATGGCTGCATTTTTTGCTATTATGGAACCGGGAGATACATTTATGGGGATGAATCTGAATCACGGAGGACATTTAACGCATGGTTCACCGGTAAATATGTCTGGCAAATATTTTAATGTGGTTCCTTATGGTGTTAATGATGATGGCTTTATTGATTATGACGAAGTGGAGCGAATTGCAAAAGAGTGTCAGCCAAAGTTAATTGTAGCCGGAGCATCCGCTTATGCCAGAGCCATTGATTTTAAACGTTTCCGCGAGATTGCTGATGAAGTAGGAGCGGTACTGATGGTAGATATGGCACATATCGCAGGTCTTGTGGCAGCGGGATTACATATGAGCCCGATTCCATATGCTCATGTTACGACTACTACAACACATAAGACCTTAAGGGGACCAAGAGGTGGTATGATTCTATCCAGTAATGAAGTAAATGAAAAGTATAACTTTAACAAGGCTGTATTTCCGGGGATTCAGGGAGGACCTTTAATGCATGTGATTGCTGCCAAAGCAGTATGCTTAAAGGAAGCATTATCGGATGAATATAAGGTATATCAGCAGCAGGTTGTAAAAAATGCGTCAACCCTTGCTTCGGCATTGATGGAGAGAGGATTTCACATTGTTTCCGGCGGTACGGATAATCATTTAATGTTAGTCGATTTGCAGAATCTGGATTTGACAGGCAAAGAAGTGGAGAAACTTCTTGACCGTGTTCATATTACAGCCAATAAGAATACCGTTCCGAATGATCCAAAGTCACCGTTTGTCACCAGCGGGATCCGTTTAGGAACACCTGCCATTACAACCCGTGGGGCAAAGGAAGAGGATATGGTTATTATTGCAGATGCCATTAAGGCAGCGGTTATTGATAAGGACGAGGCAAAGGCTGTGGAGCTGGTGAAGACGATTACATCTAAGTATCCACTTTATGCATAAATAGTAAAACGAGATAGGAAAAGGCTTCTGTATACAGGATACCATTTAACCGGGACTGTATACGGAAGCCTTTTTCATCATAAGGAAACTTCACGTGGCTCTATTAGTTTATCATGTTAAACTGCTTTATTTGATGTGTTGTTGATCTAATACTTTATTAACTGCCGACAGCAGAGCACATACAGAAGCATCAATGATATCATTTTTAATGCCAGTGCCCCAGATGACGGAACCATCGGACATTTCAATTCCTACGTAAGAGCAGGCCTGTGAATTGGAGCCCACCTGTAATGCATGTTCTTCATAGCAGATTAACTTAAATACAACACCAAAATGTTTCTTGATTGCATTGGAGACGGCATCCAGCCGGCCGTTTCCGGTTCCGTGATATACTTTAGGAACACCGTCACGTTTAATGGTAAGTTCGGTAGAAATAATACCGTTTCCCTCCTGTACAAAGTGGCATTCGTCTAATTTAATGGCAGTTTTGATGTTGACATATTCTTTGTTAAAGATTCCAAGAATCTCCTCAGGAGACAGTTCTTTGTGTAAATGGTCGGATACATTTTTAACGGCATATCCCAAGTCTTCCCGCATCTTCGCCGGCAGATTAAAACCGTACCGCTGCTCTAAGATATATCCGATCCCACCCTTGCCGGACTGGGAATTAATACGGATGACATCTCCGTCATATTCACGTCCTACATCATGGGGATCCAGCGGCAAATAAGGAACGGTCCAGTCCTTTAAATTCTTTTCTTCCCGCCAGTGCATTCCCTTTGCAATCGCATCCTGATGAGAGCCGGAAAATGCGGCAAATACTAATTTACCGGTATATGGGGAACGTTCGTATACGTGCATTCCGGTAACACGTTCATAAAGCTTGGTAATTTTAGGAATATCGGAAAAGTCTAATTTCGGGTCCACTCCGTGGGTATACATATTCATGGCTAATGTAATGATGTCTACATTACCGGTACGTTCTCCGTTTCCGAATAAAGTACCTTCAATCCGGTCAGCTCCAGCAAGAACGCCCAATTCGGAATCTGCAACGCCACATCCTCTGTCGTTATGAGGATGTAAGGATAAGATAATATTTTCCCGCATTGCAAGATGCTTGCTCATGTATTCAATCTGGCTTGCATAAACATGAGGCAATGACATTTCAACGGTAGCAGGCAGGTTGATAATAACCTTGTTATCGGATGTTGGCTGCCACACATTGATCACTGCATTACAAATCTCCAATGCAAAGTCCACCTCGGTTCCGGTAAAGCTTTCCGGGGAATATTCAAACTGGTAGTTGCCCCCATCCTGTTTGGTTAAGTTAAGTAACATCTGGGCTCCGTCAACGGCAATCTGAATGATTTCCTCTTTGGACTTCTTAAAAACCTGCTCACGCTGAGCCAGAGAAGTAGAATTATATAAATGAATGACTGCATGCTTACAGCCTTTTACTGCTTCAAAGGTTTTCTTGATGATGTGGGGTCTTGCCTGGGTAAGTACCTGGATTGTCACATCATCCGGGATCAAATTCTGGTCAATCAGTGCTCTTAAAAAATCGTACTCTGTTTCAGAAGCGGCAGGGAAGCCGACTTCAATTTCCTTAAAGCCAATTGCAACTAACATCTTGAAGAATTCAATTTTATCTTCAAGGCTCATTGGCACGATCAAGGCCTGGTTGCCATCTCTTAAATCTACCGAACACCATGCCGGAGCTTTGTCAATATACTCTTTTTTCGTCCATTCCAAGGACTCTTCCGGCGGCATAAAATAATTTCTCTTATACTTGGTTACATCCATCATGATAAAATATACCTCGCTTTCCTTATAAAATATTTGATTTTGTGGATATAAATCGCAATCAGCTTTTATCTTGACATAAAAGGCAGTTCCGATAAAGTAAAAAAATGCTTCACGTCTCTTATTTATAGAGACGTAAAGCAAACACTTACGCGGTACCACTCTAATTCATACACTATGGTATGCACTCATTGCAGATACGGACAAACTGTCTTATATCCTCCCTAAAATAACGGTTGGGCTCCGTCCTCGCCTACCTATCGGAATCGATATGTTCAGCGGGCTACTCAAAGGCGAGTTCAAATCTCTTTTGCAACTGCTTCACACCAACCAGCAGTTCTCTGAATGCTTCGGAAATCCTACTATTCCTTATCACAGTATTTAATTATAACAATATAAACTTTTTCCAAGTAAATAAAGATTAACATATTGGATATTTGATGTCAACCCTAATTTTGTCTCCGGAGCATGGATATGGATGTATGATTGAATCTTACAAGATATGTAAGTTTTTTTTCGGAAAGGTTCCGCTATAATGGACTTATAACGTCAGACAACGGGTCAAGCAGTTATGCCAGCAGGTCTGTTAACTTATTGCTTACAGGAAAAGGGTTTAATTTGGTTGAGGAACATAAAAGGAAATGTTATACTAATTGAAAATAAAAGAGTGCTGGGAATTGACCTGATGAAAAATAAAAGGAGGATGTGCATATGGCAGACAGAATAAGGCAGTATCTTACATATATAAGTAAGCTGTTAGAATCAGAAAACGAGGATATTAACTGGGAGGAGGAGATGAAAAAACATCTGGTGCAGATTGCATTTTTTGCCCACGAAAGACTGATTCATCTGCTTGTAACAATAACGTTTGCAATTTTGACCGTGATGGTATTTTTATATACTATATATAATTTTTCCTTCCCTATGCTTTTACTTATTTTTGCACTGATGTGTTTAATGATCCCCTATATCAAGCATTATTATCTGCTGGAAAACAGCGTGCAGATGATGTATGAACAGTATGACCGGATGCAGGAAAAGGTGGGAAAATCATTTATCAGAGATGGAAAAACCAAAAATAATTAAGAAACTCGTAAGATTTTTCATGTGAAAAAAATGTTATGATAGAATGCAAGAAAATAAAAAGTGAGGAGAAGAAGAAACAATGAGGAAAGTGCAACATGGGATATTTTTTGTCGTGCTGCTTTTAGGAATGATGGGAACGTTTATGAATTTCCAAACCGCTTGGGCAACCCAAACAAGTGGAAGCAATGACACAGCACAAAACAGTAAAGCAATTACAAACAGCAATATTACAAAGACGGTTACCAAAAAGAATACGGATGTTTCCATAGAGACAAGCTGTGGAATCGATGGATTTGCCGCTTATGATAATCCGGCGGTGGTCAGAATTACCGTATCCTATAATAAGGATTTTACCGGAAGCATTCGGATGACGCCGGTAATGAATGCTGGTCAGACGACGGCTGCGTATGCAGAAGATATCTCTCTGACTAAGGGAGAGGCAAAGACATTTTCTTTTACACCTCCATCGATTGGCAACAGCGGGAAAATCAATATAGAACTGTTAGATGAAAATGAAAAAGTCATTTACGCAGAAACCGATACGATTTCGTTACACAGTATTGGTGAGAACGTCATGGTAGGGGTTTTAAGTGATGATTATAGTGCCCTTAATTATTTTGACGGAATACCGGTATCGGATTATGAGGAGATGACTACAAATACGCTGGAGCTTACAACGGCATCTTTTCCGGACACCGTAGAAGGCTTATCTGTTCTTGACTGTATTTTAATTGATAATTATGACACGGCAAACCTGTCAGATAAACAATATGCGGCATTAAAGAGTTGGGTAGAAAGCGGTGGAGTGCTTCTCCTTTCCCTTGGTGCCAATTATCAGAATGTATTGCATAGATTTTCCGATGAATTTTTGTCCGGAACACTGGGAAATCTGGAAAAGAAAAAGCTGACATGGACGACCACCGAAGGCGAGGAATTAGCTCTTGAAAATGTAGACTGCATGGAGTTTGTTCTTGACGAGGGACAGGAGATAGAGATGGACATTTTTTCCAAAGATAATACAGTTTATATGAAACCCTCCGGGTTAGGTTTTACCGTTGTACTTTCCTATGACCTTGGAATGGAACCGATTACCGGATATAAAGATAAAGCAGAAATCGCCAGATCTCTCATGTTGGTAGCATTTGTTGCACAAGCCAAAAACACTTTAAATGCTGGAAGAACTTCATCTTCCACCTTATTCTATAACGGGACGAATATTGCTAAAATGATGAATAATGCCCCGAAACCAAGTACCATACTATATGGTCTGATACTGGTTGCCTATGTTGTGCTTGTGGGTCCTATACTCTACCTTGTATTAAAGAAAGTAGAAAAGCGTGAGAAGATATGGCTTGCTGTTCCGGTGGTATCCCTTTTATTTACCGGTATGATCTATGGGACAGGATTTTTGTACCGGGTGAGAAAACCGATTATTGATACTTTTTCTGTGATCTCGCTGGAAAAGGAAGGAAAAGCAGAAAAAGTGTATATGAATATTACCTGTCCGAAAGCAAAGCAGTATCGCTTCAAATTGAGTAAGGAATATATGAATTTTAATTATAGTGCAGATCAGTATTCCTACAATCTTTTTGATACAGGGAAGGAAGAGGTTCCTTTTGATTTCATGTTAAAAAATGAAAATGACGGAATCTCTTTGCTGACGAACAATACGTCAACGTTTAAGGATACACAGTTTACGGTTAATCGATCCGGAGAAAACGATGTGGGAAGTCTGGATACCGATTTACACTTTTATACAAGTGGTTTTGATGGAACCGTTACCAATAATACAATATATGACTTAAAAAATGTTGTGATAAATTTTGAAAATCATTTTTATCAGGCTGGAGATTTGAAAAAAGGGGAGACAGTTACCGTTGATAAGACAAAATTGTTAGAGGCAACATATGGTTATGGCGGCGGAACTTTTGAGGCTTTATACAATTCGAATCATAATCTATATTCGGATAAAGATATACACAAAAATTATCAGATTGATACCTTTATGGAAAGTACATATGCTAGCAATCACGATTATAATTATGGCTGTATCTGGGCTGAAATCGGAGCTTACAAACCAAAGGTTATGGATGAGAAATATGGTAATATTTATGGAGAAGGAGTCTTGTTTACTACACTAAAAGGCGAATATGAGGATATAACAGGTGCATATTATCCGAGTATCGATAAGATGGCAATGACGGCGGATGGCGAATTTGATGCGAATGACGGTATGATGTATAGTAACTTAGTAACAGTTGACTATTCTTTTGATGATTGTAAAAAAATTACAGAATTAAAAAATTTAACTTATGGAAAAACACCGCAAAATTATGGTTTAGCAGTGTATGCAGGGGTATCTGCCTATAATGTTTTAAGTGGTGAGTATGAACAGATTTTTGTAAATTCTGATACGCTAAATGGAGACGAATTAAAGAAATATTTATCAGATAATCATATCATATTAAGATATGAATCAGGAGGGGTACAGGTAAATGAAACTACGGTATTTATGCCAAAGATCGCAGCAAAGGGGGATAAATAGATGTTAGAAATTGAAAATTTATCAAAAAGATATGGGAAATTTCAAGCACTGGATCATTTAAATCTCCACATAGAAAAAGGCGAAATTTTTGGTTTTGTAGGACCAAACGGTGCAGGGAAGACAACAACGATGCGGATTGTATGCGGTCTGTTAAAGGCTACCAGTGGTTTGGTTCATGTAGATGGGGTGGATGCGATTGCCCGTCCGGAAGACATTAAAAGAAAGGTTGGGTATGTACCGGATTTCTTCGGTGTATATGATAATCTTCAGGTAATGGAATATATGGAGTTTTATGGTTCCATGTATGGCATGGACAAACAAGAGGTGAGAGAGATTTCAAAAGGTCTGTTAGAACTGGTAAATCTTTCGGATAAGGAAAATGAATTTGTAGATACATTGTCAAGAGGAATGAAGCAAAGGCTCTGCGTGGCAAGGGCACTGATCCATAATCCGGATTTGCTGGTTTTGGATGAGCCAAATTCCGGTCTGGACCCACGGGCAAGATTTGAGATGAAAGAGGTCTTAAAGAATCTGGGTTCCATGGGAAAGACAATTATTATCAGTTCCCATATTCTTCCGGAACTTTCCGAAATGTGCAGCAGTATCGGTATTATGGAACGGGGTAAACTGATTGTCAGCGGCAAAGTGGATGAGGTGATGCAAAAGAGTAAAGGGAATCAGCCCATTAAAATACGTGCGTTTGCACCGGATTATTCGGACAGTATGGAAGAACATGATTATATCTCCATGATATTGAAGGAACAGCCGTTGGTGAGAAAAGTGAACTTTACAGAGGATGAGATTCTTGTTTCTTTTGAAGGAGATGACAAAGAGGCAGCACAGCTTTTAAAGACTTTGTTTGAACGGAATATTTTAGTAAGTAACTTTTATCGTGAAAAGGAGGATTTGGAATCTCTATTTCTTGAAATTACAGGAGGGGCAGCATCATGAAAAAATGGAAACATATGAATCCGATATTAAAGAAAGAATTAATGGTTGGCTCAAGAAGTATGAAAATGTCATTTGGTCTGTTAGGTGTAAATGCATTTTTAACGTTGATTGTAGTTCTGGTTATTTCAGCGACGAATGGAGCTTCCAGATATACGGGATATAATTATGCCCAGCTTGTATGTCTGTTTCCGATTCTTGGCTGTGTGGAATGTGGTATCTTAAGCCTGGTCGTACCGATTATTACCTCCGGTTCCATTTCGGGGGAAAGAGAGAAACAGACACTGGATATTATGCTGACTACACCGGTAAAACCGTTTTCCATTGCCCTTGGCAAACTGGGTTCTGCAATGACGGTTGTTATGATGTATATGATTTCCAGTATACCGGTCATGGCAATTGCATTTGTTCTGGGAGGGATGAGCTGGTGGTCTCTTCTCGGATTAATCGGTATGATGCTATATCTGGGAATTTATGTTGGAAGTGTCGGAATCTTTTGTTCCAGTGTGGTTAAAAAATCCATTATGGCGACAATTCTTACTATTGTGATTGGGATTGCTATTATTACGGTCACATTTGTTATTTTTGGAATCTGTAATGGTATTGCGACCTACAGGGCGACAGTACAGGGAATAACCAATTATACTCCGGGAGCGAGTCCGTTGATTTTGTTGTGGAATCCATATTCTCCGTTTTTTGACTTTATGGTTCGTTCCGTGACAAACTCAAGTATTTATTCGATGTTAAATATGGCGGGAAATAAATCAAAGATACTGGGAGGAATTTATCAGGCATGGATTCCGATTTCTATTTTCCTGAATTTATTAGTATCACTGGGATTTTTGAAACTGGCAGCCTTAAATATCAGTGCTACCCGTAATAAAAAGAAACGGTAGAGTTGAATTTACTTAGTGTTTTGCATAAATAAAAGGCAGAATGGGAACGGAAAAAGAAAGCATGTGTAGTTAGGAAGGAAATTTGGTATGAAAGAAGTAGACCAGAGAATCAGGAAGTTTGTGTATAGGGTAAGAGGAAGACTGCGGGAACAAAAGATAGTAGATGATCTGCTTATGGCAGCCGGAATCGGTCTGGGGATTGGAGTTATTCTCTCGTTGATTTCTCTGTTTGTGTCATTTTATTATGCGGTTCCCCTTGCGGCAGGGATTGTGGTTTTTTCGTTTATTACAGGAATCATTATGGGGATAAAGCGTACACCTGCTCCGATGGAGGCCGCATTACTGGCAGATGCGAAAGGGCATAAAGAAAAGCTTTCTACTGCGTTTTATCTGAAAGGGAAGGACGATGCATTTTCCATGCTGCAAAAAAAAGATGCGGTTGCAATTGCAGAGTCTTTTCGGATTCGGAAAGAATTTCCGTTGCAGTTACCGGTCAAAAGAGCACTTATTGTTTTCGGACTGGCAGCTTTGTTTACGATAAGCAGTCTGTTAAGAACTCCTGCAAGGGAGTATGCAGTGGCAAAGCATGATGTGAAAAAGGAAATAAAAGAAGAGATTGCGAAGCTGGAAAAAGTGGAAAAATCCATCAAAGAAAAAAAGGAAATTTCGGAAAATGAGTCTGCCGAGATAAAAGAACAGTTGGAACTGGCAAAGAAGGAATTGTCGGAGGCGGAATCGAAGAAAGAGCTTAAGAAGGCAAAAGACCGGCTTACTAAGAAAATGGAAATGGCAAGTGAGAAGACAGAGAATAAAACGTTAAGTAAGACACTTAGTGAGGCGGCACAGGAGAGAAAAGAGCAGGATGCATCCAAACAAAAGGAGCTTGTAAAAGAAGCAGAGGAAGCAATGAAAAAGGCAGAAAAGGGGAGCCGCAAAGAAAAAAAAGAGGCTTATAAGAAACTGGCGGAACTGGCACAGACATTGGATGATGCGTCTTTGCAAAAGGCGGCGGAGGCGTACCAGCAATCCGATTATTCTGACAGTGATTATGCGGCTGTGAAGAGTGCACTGAGTGAAACCCTTGCCAGTATGGAGGGAAAGAATACAGATCTGGCAAATAATAATTCCTCTAAGAATACGAGTCAGAATAATAATCAGAATACTTCTTCCAGTCAGAATACAAGTCAAAACGGTACCAATCAAAATAACAATAATCAGAATAAGAACAATGGGGGAAATAATAGCCGAAACGGTGATCAGCAGGGGAATTCGGGACAGAATTCCAATAACGGACAGGGTCAGGGGAAGCAACCCGGTGCACAGGGCAGTCAAGGCAGCAACGGAGGGAATGGCTCTGGTCCCGGATGGAACCGGGGAGGCAAAGAAGGCAGGGAAGGTGCAAGAAAAACAAATGAAAATATTACAGTTCCCGATGGGGAAACCGGTAATGATGAGAATTTGACAGGAAAAGCAAATGGCAACCAAACTAGTACAAAGGAAAAATCGAACCAGTCAAAAACCTGGTCTGGTAATAAGGTGGATTATGGACAGGTATCCGGCAAATATAAGGATAAGGCTTATAAAAAGGTAGACGGTTCCGATTACCCGGGAAAATTAAAAGACAAAATCAGGAATTATTTTGATGGACTGAATTAGGAAGTAGAAAAGGAGAATAAAAACAGATGGTAGATGAGAAAACACTACAGGAAATGATAGATAAGGTAAAGATGTGTGAGGAGGAGATTGGAAAAGGAATTATCGGACAGCGTGGGATTATCCGACAGGTTTTGCTGGCAATATTAGCGGACGGTAATGTTTTGTTAGAGGGTGTTCCGGGTCTTGGCAAGACGGAGCTTGTAAAGGCAATATCCAAGGTGTTATCTACAAGTTTTTCCAGAATTCAGTTTACACCTGATTTGATGCCGGCAGACGTAACCGGTACAAATCTGATCATAAAAGAAGAGGGAAACAATGTATTTCAGTTTGAACCGGGACCTGTATTTGCGAATATTGTACTGGCAGATGAGATTAACCGTGCAACTCCGAAAACACAGTCAGCTTTGTTAGAGGCGATGCAGGAAAAGACTGTAACGGTAGGGAAGAACACGTATGAGCTTCCGAAACCCTTTATGGTATTGGCAACCCAGAACCCGATTGAAAATGAGGGCACCTATCCGCTTCCCGAGGCACAGCTTGACCGTTTCCTGTTTAAGCTGTTAGTAGAGTTTCCGACAAAAGAAGAATTAAAGGAGATTATGGATATTACCGTGACGAACCGAAAGGTAACGCTTAATTCAGTCATTTCAGGTGAAGACATTATTGCAATCCGTGAAGTGATTCGTGATATGCCGATTTCAGATGCAGTTATGGATTATGCACTTTCTATTGTTGTGGCAACGCATCCGGAGGGCGAAGGAGCAGAAGAAATTACAAAACAGTATGTGCAAAATGGAGCAAGTCCCCGTGCTGCACAGGCAATCGTGAAGACTGCGAAAGCGAGAGCCTTTATGGAAGGAAGATATAATGTAGCGTTTGAAGATGTACAGTTTGTGGCATATCCGGCATTAAGGCACCGTCTCGCACTTAATTTTGAAGCAATTTCAGATGGCATCAGTGCAGACGGAATCATAAAAGAGATTTTGACAGCGAAAAAGGCAGTATAGATGCCCTGAAAAAAATAACAAAAAGAATGGAGATTATATGGAATCTGCGGTTTTTGACAAAGGATTTTTTGACAAACTGAATACGCTTAAGATGAGCCTTAATATGCGTCTGAATCAGGGAATGAGCGGTATACGTAAATCCAGTGCAAAAGGTTCCTCTGTGGAGTTTTCGGATTTTAGGGAATATATGCTGGGTGATGATATCCGCCGGATTGATTGGAATGCTTACGGCAGAACGGATAAGCTATATATCAAACAGTTTATGGAGGAAAAAGAGGGAATCTTTCAGATTTTTGTAGATACCAGCAAGTCTATGGAATTCGGAAAAATTCCGAAATCGAAAATGGCATTGCAGACAGCGGGAGCCCTTGCTTATATTATCCTCGCTAATCTGGACCGTGTCTATGTAAATGAGATGAAAGAAAACTCCATTACCCAGGGGAAAGGGGTAACAGGTGCTTCTGCTTTTTCCTATATTCTCGATAATTTGAACCGGCTTACCTTTGACGGTAAAACCACTCTGAATAAGGCCATTTTATCAAGACCCGTAAAAAGCGGTGGAGTTTCCGTTATTATCAGTGATTTTTTAGATGAAAATGGAATCGGGGAGGCAATGAAATACCTTGCATATAAGAAACAGACTATTGTTCTTATTCAGATTCTGGCAAAGGAAGAAACAAGGATCGAATATGAGGGCACCGTTAACATATTGGATATGGAGACATCTGACCGTGTAAAGATCACCATGTCCAATGCCACCATTAAAAAGTATAACGAAACTCTGTTTACTATGCAAAGTAATCTCCAAAATCTTGCCCGGAAATACGGAGCACATTATATATTCATGCAATCCGATGAATCCCTGATTGCTGCGATGCTCCACGGCTTTTCCGGCATTTTGCAGGGAAAGTAATTTATAGAATAGGTATTTGCGAAACTCTCTATTTTCAAAATCTAGTTGTGCAATATAAACAATATCATAAGCAAGGTGCTTTGGAGCCGTTGGTACTTAGGTGCCGTATTTTGGCACCTTATGTACCATTACGAGCGACAAGCAGCGAAAGCGTGCCCAGCGTTGATATTGTTTATATTGTACAACGGTCGGTAACGAAAACAGAGTTTCGCAAATGACTATAATTTATAGAAGTTAGAAAGGAAAATTATGACAGTACAAAACCTTTGGCCGCTTATCTTTCTGATTTTGATTCCGGTCATTATCTTATTATATTTATTAAAACAAAAGGTAAAGGACGAGCCTTTTTCTTCGACTCTGCTCTGGCACGAAATTTATAAAAATCTAGAGGCAAGGACACCTTTTGAAAAGTTGAAACAGAATATACTGATGTATTTGCAGATTCTCTTAATGCTGCTGCTGATTTTCGCATTAATGGCACCGGTTTTGAAACGGGGAGGAAAGGCACAGGAAAATGTGATACTGGTTCTGGACAACAGTGCCAGTATGGAATATCAGTATGACGGTGAGGAGACAAGGCTTTCCCATAGTATGAAAGAAGCAAAGAAGGAGATCGATGCATTAAGTGAAAATGCTGTGGTGACGTTAATTTCCTGTGGCAGTGAGGCATCCGTTATCTATCAGGGAAAGGATAAGGCTACACTTAAGAAAAGACTGTCCGGTCTTAAGACCGAATTAGAAGCCGGCAGCTTAGAACGGGCGGCAAATGTTGTAAATTCTGTGATTGCAGATATGGAAAATGTTCAGGTTATCTGCTATACCGATACGGATTTTGCCAGTGAAGCACTTATAAAAAGTAATAAAGAGGCGGCACTATATGTGGAGGATGTTTATTCAAAAGGTGAAAACTGTTCTCTGGATTATGTAAACTATTCAGCGGAAAAAGATACAGTGGAAGTTCTCTGTAAAGTGACCAATTATGGTGAAAAGGAGGTTACACAGGATGTAAGTCTGTATGTGAATTCGGACCTCGCAGATGTTCAGCCGGTGACGGTAAAACCCGGAGAAAGTGAAACGGTTTATTTTGAACCACAGAAGATGGCACTAGACGGAAGTGAGATATTAAAGGCGGAATTGAGTGACAAGGATAGCCTTCCTGCGGACAACAGCCAGAGTATTGCAGCAGTTGCAGCCGGAGAGAAAAAGGTGCTGCTGCTGTCAGGTGGAAATGTATTTTTAGAAAAGGCACTGTCATTGGATGATTCGGTAACTGTATACAAATCAGACAATACAGGGGTGTTGAATCAGGCAGAAGATATTTATGACTTATATGTATTTGACGGAATCAGACTTCCAGATGAATTTGATGTGTCAAAGTTACCAGAACAGGCGGCATATCTGTTCTTAAATTATGATAAGGATTTTTATGAAAAACAGTACATAAAAAAGGAATCCGAGGTAACAGATGCAGTTCTTGGATTTTGTGACAGTCCGGTAACCCAGTATATAGAGGATTATACGTTTGGAATTACAAAGGCGGTTACCTATACAATACCGGACTGGGCAGTTCCGTTTTTAAAGACGGAAAGCGGAGGGATATGCGGATATTATGGAAGGGTAGAACAGCATAATATCGGTGTATTAGGGTTTGATATTCATAATACGGATTTGGCTCTTCAGGCAGAATTTCCGATTTTTATGTCACAGTTTTGTGATGTTTTGCTTGGGACAAATGTGGATGTGAAGGAGATTACGAATTTTCCGGTGGTGGAGGAGTCTGACGTGACACCGGTTGACAGTGTAGAAAAAAAAGGAAAACAGAGCAGAAAAAAAACAGGCGGAAGAGCAATCCGTAATTTCTTATTAGCCGCAGTTATATTATTACTGATAATAGAATGGATTGTTTATATAAAGCAGGTAAATTCCTCCAGGAAGAAGCAGTTTTTAGCGGTCCGCTGTCTGCTGTTTCTTACCGTTATTCTGGCTATGGCAGGCGTGTCAGTTACAAAAAAACAGAAAAAAACGGAGACGATATTTCTGGTGGATGTATCGGACAGTATGTCCGGTCATCAGGAGGAACTGGAAACATACATAAGAAAAATGGTAGGTGAGATGCCGGAAAAAAATCTGTGCGGTGTTGTGGCATTTGGTAAGGATACGGCAGTAGACCAGTTTTTATCGGATAAGAAAATATTTTCCCGGTTTACGACACATCCGGTGACGACAGCTACTAATATTGAAAAGGCAGTTCAGTCGGCAGCTTCCATGTTTGATGAAGGAGTCAGCAAGAGACTGGTTCTTGTTACGGACGGAAGTGAAAATGAAGGAAATATGAACCTTTGTGCAACCGTGTTAAAGGGAAATGAAGTAGAACTCTGTGCAGTTTCCATGGAAGACAGCATTGGTACAAGCAGTGAGGTGTATATTGATAATCTGTCCGCCCCGAATATCATTCATGTAGGCGATCATTATAACGTATCGGTATCGGTCACTTCGAATGTGGAAACGGATGCAGTATTGTCACTGTATGCGGGACGGAATCTCAAAGGACAGCAGGAAATTCGTCTGAATAAAGGAAAAAACCAGTTTGTTTTTGAGGATACCGGTGTAGAGGGAACCATCGCACAATATAAAGCGGTGATTGAACCTAAAGAGGATACAATTTCAGTTAACAATACATATGTAACTTATGCTGAAATTGAGGCGAAACCAAGAGTTCTGTTGATAGAAGGGAAGGCAGAGGAGGGAAAGGAATTCGAGAAAGTCCTTTCAGCAGCAAATATTGACTATGATAAGGTGACCCCGAAGGGTGCTCCGGTTTCTCTTTCGGAGTTAAACCAATATAAGGCGGTTATTACGTTAGATGTCTATTATGATGATTTAAGGGAGGGATTTGTCAAAGCATTAGAATCTTATGTAAAAGACTTTGCAGGCGGGTATATTTGTATTGGTGGAGAGAATAGTTATGCATTGGGAAATTACAGAGGAACGGTATTAGAGGATATTCTTCCGGTCAATATGGATTTACAGGGGGAGAAGGAGATTCCCAAAATGGCAATGGCGATGGTGATAGACCAGTCCGGAAGTATGTGTTCTCCTTCCGAGGAGAATACTTCGGTAACAGGTCTTGATCTGGCAAAACAGGCGGCGATTTCCGGTGTATCGGAATTAAGAAACAGTGATGAAGCCGGTATTCTGGCATTTGATGATACCTACCACTGGATTGTTCCGATTTCACAGTTATCGGATGTGGAAAAGGTAAAAAGTCAGATTGAAACCATTGTCTATGGCGGTGGAACAAGTATTTATCCAGCCTTTCAGGAAGCTTATGGTCAGATATTAAAAAGTGATGCCAAGATTAAACATATTATTTTGCTGACGGATGGACAGGACGAATTTAACCAGTATGATTCCCTAATCCATCTGGTTAATGAGGCAGGGATTACAGTGTCTACTGTTGCAGTGGGAAAAGACGCAGATCAGAAAACCTTATCTAATATTGCACAGCAATGTGGTGGAAGATATTATTATACGGATGTCAATAACTCCATTCCCCGCATTTTTGCACAGGAGGTTTATCTGTCGACGAAGACGTATTTAATAAATGAGGAGTTTTATCCTGCGATTACCAGTAATAATGAGATGATAAAAGAGGTATTTGATGAAGGATGTCCGGCACTGTATGGCTATATTGCGGCCACGGCGAAGCAGACAGCGGATGTGATATTAGAATCAGGGAAAGGGGATCCGGTTTTAAGTACATGGCAGTGTGGTCTTGGAAAAACAGTGGCATGGAACAGTGACGGGACAAATGAGTGGACGGCAGAATTTGCTGCATGGGATAATTACCCAATGCTCTGGTCTAATATCATCAATTATGTTATCTCTGATACCGGGCTTGGAGAGGATCATCTCGAGGTTGTGAAGGAAGGAAATACGGCAGCCATTTCTTATGAGACAAAGGATTATGATAAAAATACAAAGGTTGCTGCCGTTGTGACAGATGAGAATGGAAATACAAAAGAAGTAAACCTGGATGCGGTAAAACCTGGGGTGTTTGAAACAAATCTGGATATGGATGAGATTGGTGTTTATAGCGTAAGTGTAAGGAAGATGTCCGGTAAAGAAGTTAAGAAAAACTATAATACTGCATATGCAAACCAGTATTCTCCAGAATACCAGTTTGGTGACAGTGAAACCGATTTTGCGGCTTTTGTAAAACAGGCAGGGGGAAAGGAAATTACGTTAGAAGAAAATATATGGAAAGAAAACCGGAACACGGTAAAGGCAAAAATGTCACTGACGATACCGTTGTTGATTCTTGCAGTGTTTTTGCTGTTATTTGATATTATAATCCGGAGATTTTCTTTGGATATTCTGTCTTATGTAAGAAAAGCATGGATCATGGTGACCAGATGGTTTGGAAGGAGATTTGCAGTTTTGTACAATGTTTCCTTTAGGAAGCATCGAAAGAAAGAAAAAGAGGTACAGGATGAGATATTAAAAGATGTTCCTGATAATGGAGAAAATACATCTTTTGTGGATGCTGGAATACAATCATCCATAAATAAGAAAGAAAAAAGACAAAAAGGTGAAAAGAAGGGGGAAGAAAAAAAGGATACAGTAGATACGGCTGCGGCTTCTCTTGACATGAATCAGCTTTTAAAGAAGAAGAGGGAAAGAGAATAGGGTTTTGTATATAGTTTTAAGCAGATACTCCCGATTTGGAAAAGATGTTCCAAATCGGGAGTTTACTATTAGGAAAAAGTTAATATAGGAACATAAAATATACTGCTACGGGGGAAAGTTTACATATAAGGTAGGATATCCTCCGTATATGCCCTAAAGATTTCTCCCACGCTCCATGCCTGATTATAGCAGCCACGGCTGGTACAAGGTGTTTCCCCGTCGAATACCTCGGCAATTCCGTTGATACATCCGTCTTTCATGTGGTCTTCTATCAGGTGAATCATTTCCAATGCATGTTGTATGGCTTCCGGTGAGTGGTCGTGTACTTTACAGTAGGCACTGATATATCCCCCTAAAGGAAATGCCCATACAGTTCCCATATGGTAGGCACCGTCACGCTTGATCAGGGCACCGATGTATTCTTTTTGGAATCCATCTTCGTCCGGAGCAAGGGAACGTAAGCCATAGGCAGTATAGAGTTTTTCCGTAACGGTTTGGACAACAGCTTTTTCCTGTTCAGGGGAAAGCATAGTATAAGGGAGAGATACTGCCCAGATCTGGTTTGGGCGTACCGCATCTTCAAAGGGGTCTGCTACATCATAGAGACATTGTTTTTCTGCATTCCAGTATTTTTCCGTAAAGGAAGCCTTAACTTTTGCCGCAAGGCTTAAGTAACCGGAAGCGTCTTTATGAAAGTGTGCTGCAAGTTCTGCCATTACCTGTAGGGCATTATACCATAAGGCGTTGATTTCCACCGGCTTTCCGTGGCGGGGGGTAACGACCCAGTCTCCAACACGGACGTCCATCCAGGTAATCTGATCCTTGTCGCTTCCGCCATAGATCAGACCGTCAGAGTCCATGCCGATGGAAAAATCAGTACCGTTTTGATAGGCAGCAATAATGTGTTCCAAAACAGGATAGATTTCCGTTTCAATAAAGCGGTAATCCTCCTCAGTACCGGTATAGTGAAGAAAACGTTCCACTGCATAGAAATACCACAAAGATGCATCAATGGTATTATACATTGGTGCATCTTTTGCACTGTTTGGGAATACATTTGGCAAAAGACCGTGTTTTTCATAGCGGGCAAAAGAGGAAAGAATTTCCCAGCAGTCTTTAAATCGTCCGCTGCAAAGGGTAAGACCAGTCATGGCAATCATAGTGTCTCTGCCCCAGTCGGCAAACCATGGAAGTCCGGCAAGAATAGTTTTCAGACCGGTGGAATCCCTGCGTGTGATAAACTGGTCTGAAGCCCAGGCAAACTTTCTGGATAATGAATCCTGAGATTGTGGCATGTCCATTAATTGATATATCCGTTTACGATACCGGGATGCAATGGCAAAGCCATCGCAGGCATCCGGCTTAATTGGTTCAGTAGAACAGATACAGAAGAAGTTCTTCTTTTCGTATGGCTTTAAAGAAATTTGAATGTCGTATGGCGTGGCATGGTTATCCAGACCACCAAAACCGGTCCGATTATCAATAAGATAGTATTGATTTTCTTCCACAAGGTAATTCGGGGTAGCCATACTGGTGGGAATCAGGTTTCGGTCATAATAAACCCCTTCTGAAGAATAGAAATAAATCGGATGCTCCGAAAGGCGGTCATAGTGCAGTGTCAGCATTTGTCCGGAAAGCTCGGTAGTTGGATGCTGTTCGGCACTGGTGCAGACTTTTCCCATATCCCGGCAGGAAAATAATGGTGTCAGGGAAAGGAGACTTTCTTTGCTGCCATTTTCTATTTCATAGCAGACAGCAGTGGTGTTATGCCCGTATTCCATAGCAATATATTTTTTCATATGGAAACCACCGTACTGGTAATGAAATTCGGGCAGAATATCGTAGGTAAAGGACTGAAGATATCGGTGTCCCTCCTTTGGTTCCCTAAGATAGAGCTGGCAGGCAAAATCTGCGGTATCCTTGTCAATGGTAAGCCGTTCCTGTATTTTAGAAAGAATCAGATAACGGTCTACCGGAGGTGAAAAGGAAGCGATCAGATAGCCTGCCTGCATGCGGCTCGTATTTCCTAAGATCGTTCCGTTTGCAAATCCTCCCAATCCGTTTATCAGGGACCATTCCTTTTCGGAACCCTCTTCTATTGTGCGAAACGCACTTTTTCCATATCGGTACATAAAAATCTCCTTTCTAAGAAAATGTATCCTTCATATCATCATAGAATTTGTAGCTGCGTTTTCCGTGTTCTTTAACATAGTATAAAGCAATATCAGCTTCATGAATCGTCTGATAGAGTAATTCCTGAGTCGGTGCTCCGTTTGCAAAAGCAATACCGATGGAAGTGGAAATCTGGTCTTCCGGACGCAGGGTGACAGGTGAATGGATTACTGCTTCAATTTCTTTTCGGAAACCATCCGTCTGTTTTAGCACATCATAAATATTCTGAACAGTTTTTTCTACTTTTTTCCGGTCGGAGTGCATTAACAGAAGAAGAAATTCATCCCCTCCATAACGGATTGCGTATCCCTGACCTTCGCTTACGCTGGAAAGGGTCCGGGCGAAAGCAACAAGAAGCTGGTCCCCGGCAACATGCCCAAATGTATCATTGGAGTATTTGAATTTATCCAAATCACAGTAGACAACCGTCATTTGAATCTCTTTGCCTGTTTGTTTGGAAACAGCAATTTCGTCTGCTAACAGTTCCTGAAATCCCTGACGGTTTAAGAGACCTGTCAGTTGGTCGGAAATGGCAGAACGACGAAGATTCTTATTCAATTGGTTTAACTGGGCATTTTGCTGTTTAATCTTTTGGTGGGATTCAAACCGGTCGATCGTATCCGTCAGTTGGCGGAAAAGAACTTCAAATACGGCTGCTTCACTGGAATCAATTACGATTCCGTTGGAGGCAACACCCCAGTTATCACTCATCAGAATGTAAGCAATTGCAAATGCTCCAAGCTGTTCGTTTACAAATAGCGGAACACCCATCATTGCACAAAGATGACTCTGATCAAAAAGAGAGGTGATCGCTTCATATTCAAAATAGGTACGGTTTAGCTTAGATGTTGTAAATGTATTCCGGTTCTGGTAGAAATAATCCACTAAAGTATTTAACATGGTGGAATCCAGTTCCGTTTCGGAATCATTGTATAAAATCACCGGGTTTCCCTTTGTCATGCGGACAAGAATAAGGTGGTCTAAATTAAATTCGCTTTTGATGGAAGAAGCGGAGTGCTGCACCAAATCATGTACAGAATGAAAAGCACTGTTTTGAAGCTTCTGCCAGGAGGTAAGGTAAGCAATCTTTTTCTGATATGTGGCTGTCATCCATCTGGTATTGTTTTCCGTAATGAGTTTATGAATCTGCTCCACAAGGTCCGGGTTGGTAAAGCTTAGGTGAACGGGATGGGATTCATAGAATTCATGATTCTTGATGGCAATCATTTTTTTCTGTTTTTCGTGATAACCCTTTTTGTCAAAATAAGTGATACACTCTGTAAGAACAGACTGTGCCTTTTCTTCTTCCCCTATAGCACGATACAAAAGTGCCATTTCTTCAGCATACATGTTATAGTAAAATACACTGCCGCCTTTGTTCGGACCACCGTAAAGATATGCCTGTTCATATTCACTCATGGCGAGATCGTATTTTTCTGCCTGAACGGCAATGATACCGGTACACAGATGATAGAGGAATAAATCGTCATCCCAGTAAGTAAAATGGGACATATCGTCAAAATCCTTTATGATATGCTCTAAAAACTGATATGCTGTGTGCAGACACATACGGCAGTTGTAAAGATTGCCTGTGCGGATGGAACACAAAGCCTGTAAGCCCATAATTTTTGAAATATGTGCCACACGGAGACTCTCAGCATGGAATATATTGATAATACGGATGACCAGCTCCAGACATTGGGTGGCAAAGGCATAGTCTTCTGTCATAATACCGTTAATTGCCATGTTGTATAAGGTTTCTCCGATATATTCTATTTTGTCCAGTTCACAAAAGACGGCGAGGGCTTTATTAAAATATTCATTGGCCGTCAGGTAGCGTTCCGTAGCACAGGAATTGTATCCAAGATCATTGTAGACATTTCCCTCTTCAAAGCGGTCATTTGTTTTAATAACGAGGGGCTGAATCTTTTCAATCGCATAGTAAAGGGAGATGTCAAAATAACCATTTGTGGAGGCAAGCATTAAATTTTTGCGGTATGCACCAAGAAGCAGATAAGAGTTGCCTAATTCCACTGCGATATCAATTCCTCTTTGGAAAGTAGTCAGATCCGTATTAATCCGTGTCAGACTGCTGTAGGACTCTGGTTTGTTATCACATGCATATACCAGAATATGTGCAAGGTGGTTTTTGTAATGATACTTTTGGGCATCTTCAAGCAGTTCCGGTTCTACTCCATAGTCCAGTTCACACAGCCAGACATCATTCCAGCCGGAAAAGAGTGCCATATGTTTTAAAAGTCTTGCCCGGAAAATGGTGAAAGAATCTTTTGTTCTGTATGCGGAATTGAGACACTGCTCTGCAAGTTCTTTGGCAATATCCAGCTGTCCGTTATAGATATGTGCCAGTGCAGAAAGATAGTGAATAAAAAATTGTTTCTGGTTTGAATCGCAACTGGTCTCTATGGTATCCAATGTATTGCATAAAATCAGAGAAGTAGAAATGTTACCATATAAAATAGACATTTTTGTATACAGAAGATAAAAGTAGTATTTTTCTTCTTCTGGGATTTCAATTTCCCCGATAAGGAGCTTACGATGTATAATGGAGCAGAAATAGTTTGCCTGTTCCAGTGCTACCGTGAGATACATTTTGTACAGTGTAGACAGATAATTCGACATCTGGTCTCCCCGGGGAATAAAGGTACGGGATTTTCTGGAAGAGGACATACTTGTGCCGAATCCCCAGTCCAAAACGCAGTTGTCACCGGATGCGGAATGGAGAAGTTTGTTCCAGCTATTCTGCATATGGGAATCGAGTGTGTGCAGATCGTTATATAAAGCCAAGATACCTATTTTCCCAGAACGGTTTTTCAAAAAAAGATGTAAAACATCTAAAGTAGAATAATCACACCGATGTAATTTGTTTAAGACAAAAATAATCGGTTTTTCGGTTGCAAAATAGTCAATCATATTTATGATTGACTGGATCATTTGTTCCTTTTCAAATTGAATCTCATTATAGATAAATTCTTCCGTCCGCTTAACCGGGAGACCTAAAATATAGCAGCGGATTACCTCTTTGTGCAAAGAATATACGTGACAGGTATCCAGAAAAGTGTCAATATCACAGATATTCTGTAAACGGAATTGTTCCGCAATCCAGTCTAAAAATGGTTCATAGGCAGACATCATCTGCTCAACATTAAACCGGTGATAAAAAAACCTGTATTCCGGAAATAGGAGAGATAATTCATTACATTCCTTCTCATTCATTATAAAACTGTTGTAGTGTTTTAAGATAAGAACCGGCATACCGGAACGGCTGGAGATACGTTCGGTTAATTCTTTCATAAAAGGTATAAAATACTTTTTGGTTTCCGTGTTCATAAAACTACCCCTTGTTCCCTTTCATGTTGAATGCAGTCATTAACCCCATTATGACAGCATCATTGTCTATAGTACATTACAAACAATATATTTATTTCTTTATTATAACATTATTTTATTTAAAAGAAAAGTTGCAAATACAACTTCAATTAAAAAGGATGGGGTATAGATTTTAGAAACAAGGGTATGATAAAATAAGATATAATACCTTAAAAGGAGGAAGACGGATTCTATGAAAATTTTATTTTATGATGCAACAAGCTATGATGTGGATTCTTTTGACAGGGAGTTATTTCAGTATGAGGGAATTGAGATCACGTATCAGGAGACAGATATATCCTTGAAAACGGTTTCGCTGGCACAGGGTTATGATGCCATTTGTGCATTTGTCAATTCCGACTTAAGTGCACCGGTTATTGAAAAACTGCATGAGATGGGGATTTCCCTGATTCTGATGCGCTGTGCCGGGTTTAATAATGTAGACCTTAATAAAACAAAAGAATATGGAATGACTATTTTACGTGTACCGGGATATTCGCCGGAGGCAGTGGCGGAGCATGCAATGACTCTGGCACTTGCAGTAAACAGACATCTCCATAAGAGCTATATCAAAGTAAGAGAGAACAATTTCAGTCTGGTGGGATTGACGGGTGTAAACTTTTACCAGAAGACGGCGGGTATTATTGGAACCGGAAAGATTGGTGCGGCAATGTGCAGAATCTGTAAAGGGTTTGGGATGCGTGTTATAGCATATGATATGTATCCGAACAAGAATCTGGATTTTGTAGAATATATGCCGTTAGAGGAAGTCTTAAAGCAAAGTGATCTGATTTCCCTGCACTGTCCGTTGACGAAGGAGACAAAGCACATTATAAATAAGGATTCTATAGCAATGATGCGGGAAAATGTAATTCTTGTAAATACATCCAGAGGAGCCCTTGTTAAGACAGAGGATTTGATTCAGGGAATCCGCAGCGGTAAATTTTTCGGAGTTGGCCTTGATGTATATGAGGAGGAGGGAAACAATGTATTTGAAAACCGTGAGGATGAAATGCTAGAGCATTCCGTAACGGCAAGGCTGCTGTCTTTCCCGAATGTGATTGTGACCTCCCATCAGGGATTTCTGACAAAGGAAGCATTAGCTGCAATCAGTCAGACCACCCTGCAAAATGCACTGGATTATGAAAAGGGGCAGATTACGGAGGCGAACCTGGTGACGGCTTAGGTTTCAGCGGACGAAATCCTCTATTTTCGTTATATATCTATATCTAGTGATATGAAAATGCGTGCAACAGGATATGGTGTATGAGGCATCAAAACCAGTTTTGTTGAATAATTGTTAAAAAAATGATATAAAAAGTAGATTTTTTATATATCACCTTTTTAACCTAAATGTTAGTATTGTTATAAATGCAAAAACAAAAGGGGCGGTTTTGCATTTTGTTTGTGAAAATATAACAATATAAAAGGAGGACAAGACATGGGAAATCGGAAAATTCTCACTAAAGCGGCAAGCTTTATACTTGTTTTAGTGATGATTATGTCAATGGTGCCGGAATTGGCCATGAGCACAGCAAAAGCTGCAGGGAATGCAGTAACATTGTATTTTAAGCTGCCGGATGGCACGACAGTAGGTGACTGGGGGGTTAACGCATGGGCATCAAGCGGAAATCTTGAAGTAGAAGCAAACGATGAGGCGAAAATGCGTCCTACAAGTTGGGGACAGGGAGATCAATACCCAACCTTATTATCAAAAGACGGATTGGATGGATGGGGCTATGTTAAAATCACGGGTTCCATTGGAGGCGTTCAGTTTGTTAATAAGGATGCAGAGGAACACAAATGCTGGAATGCACAGATTGCAGAAGACAATTTAACAGAGGCATATTATAATCCGGCTGACAAGAAATGGTACGATGAGGCAGAACTGACAACAGAGATTCCGTTTCCGGAAATAGAGGAAATCTTTGTTTTAGCAGGTGACGGTGGATTAGCAGGCAGTACCTGGTCTATTACAGACGAAAATAATTTTTTGACTAAGGTAGATGGCACCACTAAGTACAGCATAACCCTCAAGAGTGTTGCAAAGGGAAACTATTCTTATAAAATTTTGCAGGATCCAGCAAATCAGGCATGGGAGCTTCCGTTTGGAAACGGTACAGGTCCCGGTGGCAATCGTTCTGTTGAGGTGAAAGCTCCGGCGGATGTAACCTTTACAATTGACACGACAGATGACGACAAAAATGTCGAAGTTACACAGACACTGATTAAAGATATTGTAGTCTCTAATGGGAATATCATTAAAGGCAAAGAGACGGAGTTAGCCACATCTGCCAAGTATTATGACGGTAATTCCGAAACACCAGCCGATGTAACTATAACATACACCTTAAAATCTCCGGTACAAGGAGTTACGTTAAGCGGTAATCAGATTACAGTGGATAGTGCAGAGGAAATAACATCCGTAGTTGTAGTTGCAAGCTATAATGAGTTTGAGAAAGAGATTACCATTCCGGTTGTGGATAAAGAGTACACCGTGAACATTAATATGTATTCACAGGATTTGGAGATGCTTCCGGGAGTTTCCGACATTTACATCTTTGAGGATGGCGGTTCGGGCAATGCAGTCATGGATCTGACAGGGACTTTGGAAGATGAACAGAACAATGTTACATGGCTGACCGGAACCGTGAAGATTCCGTTTAATAAACTTGGTATTATTGCAAGGGATAAGGCAGGAAGCTGGGATGACGGTCAGGATGGAAACCAATACTATGAGATTGATCCGGATTTAGACGAGATAACCTTATGGTATGAATATGGCAAGACCCCTACCACGGAGAAACCAACCATTACCCGGACTGCACAAAGATGGTTCTATCTGGAATATGAGAATAAGACTGCAACAGATACACCGCAGTTTTCTTCTTGGACTACCGGTTACAAACAGGAACTGATTGATTTTGAGAAACAAAGTGACGGAAATTATCTGGTTAAAGTGAAAGTAAAACCTTCCTGTACAAAAGTAGATTTTGTGGTCGCATTAGATGCCAGCGGGGAACCATGGATCAAGGATGGTGGTGATCATTCTGTTTCCTTCCCACTTGAACAGACAGTTGTATGTGCGAAAATGAAAGAAGGAGAGGAACCGGAGTTAAGTGCCCCATACAATACTGGCTATGAATTGCAGCCGAAGGAGAATCAGATTTCTTTCTATTACCGTGATGATGAGGCTTTGATAGACGGAACCCTGCCGGATTTAGAGCCTAAGGTAGAGATAGACGGAACGGATTATCCAATGACTTACAATGAGGCAGATAAACGCTTTGTTTATGTGAAACAAGGCTTAGAGAACGGTCGTATCCATTACCGCTATCATATCGGTGAGGAATATGTATTAGACCAGTATAATGAGAATAAAGAAACAAAAGAAGCAACCGAGTATTCGTATGTGGATTATTACAAGCTGAGTGCTGATATCAGTGCAAAAGTTATGAATCCATCTTTTAACTACAATGAAAATAACGTTGTTTCATTTGAAGTGAACCAGACACAGAAAGAGGAGGATACACCGGAGTTTGAAGTGGAAAAGGCATCCATTGATGTTTCTTCTTTAGGAGGAAGCAAGGATATGGCAATTGAGCCGGAACTGCAGGCAGTTGCCATTTCTGCAACAACGGATACCGCATTAGGTAAAAAGACATTACCGATCGTAGTAACCGACCAGTTTAATAATGAATATAAAACAACAGTGGATGTTACGGTTGCAAAGAGAGAAAAAGCAGCAAATGATTTTGACTGGGATGAGGCATGTATCTATTTTATGGTAACAGACCGTTTCTTTGACGGAAATACAGGAAATAATACAGCCAGTGATTCTGATTTACCGGCAGGTGTAACCTCTACCTATGACAAGGAGAACCCGGGACTTTATCATGGCGGTGATTTTGCCGGAGTGACAAAGAAGCTTGATTATTTAAAGAATCTGGGGATCAATACAATCTGGATTACTCCGATTGTTGAAAATATTCCTGGTGTAAAGGTAACTGACGAGGGTAGTGAGGATGTTCCGTTTAATGCTGCATATCATGGATACTGGGCAAGTGACTTTACAAAGTTAAATCCGACAATGGGTACGGAAAATGAGTTTAAGACTTTAATCAGCGAAGCACACGAGCGTGGAATCAAGATTATGGTGGATATTGTTGTAAATCATGCAGGGTATGACACATTAGATACCTTTGGTGATATGATTCGGGGAAGACAGGATGTGGTTGCAGGAGACGACCAGAAGGATTCGTTATCCGATCTTCCGGATTTTAAGACCGAGGATCCTACAGTAAGGGCAAAACTGGTAGAGTGGCAGACGAACTGGATGAAGAATTATGGAATTGACTATTATCGTGTCGATACCGTAAAACATGTAGAGGGAACTACATGGGCAGCATTAAAGAATTCCGTAACAAAGGTAAATCCTTCCTTTAAGATGATTGGTGAATATTCCGGTGCTGGTTACGCATCCAATGGAGGTTCTTTAGGAAGCGGTCAGATGGATTCCGACCTGGATTTTGATTTTAATGATCAGGCAACCAATTTTGTAAGTGGCAATATTTCAGAGGTTGAAAAATTCATGACCGGAAGAAATGCAGCATTGAATAATACATATTTAACAGGTCAGTTTTTAGGCAGTCATGATGAGATTGGATTTAAGCAGAATCTAATGGATAGTAAAGAAATGACAGAGAGTGCAGCCACAGCAGCTTCTTTGGTGGCAGCAACCTTGCAGATTACTGCAAAGGGACAGCCGGTTATCTATTATGGTGAGGAAGTTGGACAGACCGGAGAGAATGTATATCCTTATCAGACGAACCGTTATGACTTTGACTGGGCAAATGCAAAAGATAGCAATGTAACCTACAAGCATTATACGAAGCTGCTGGCAATCCGTAAGTCCTATGTAGATGTATTTGCAAGAGGGGACAGAACGGTTGTGGACAGTAACGATGATAAGGGATATGATATTGTAAAACGTACCTATGGAAATCAATCTTTATGGGTAGGTATGAATATCAAGGATGAAAACCAGACTGTGAAGGTGAGCGGTTTGGAAGCAAAAGCCGCTTATCAGGATTTGTATTCCGGTAAGAATTATACGGCAGATGCAAAGGGAGATGTCAGTATTGCACTTCCTAAGAGTTCGGAAGGTGGTACGGTAATTCTTGTAAAAGGAAAGGCAGGGACTCAGGAACCAACAACGGAGGCTCCAAAGCCGGAAGCTCCAAAGACAGAAGCAACGACAGAGAAGAAAACACCTGAAAGTCAGGTAAAGGTAACAAAGCTTACCATCAGTGGTCCTTCCAAGAAATTAGCAGCAGGTAAGAAGGTAAAATTATCCCTAAAGGTACAGCCTTCTAATGCGGTAAATAAAGCTGTTACATGGAAAACCAGTAATAAAAAGTATGCGACCATCGACCAGAAGGGCAAGCTTACCCTGAAAAAGGCAGGGGCAGGAAAGAAGGTTACGGTTACAGCTACGGCAAAGGACGGCAGTGGTGTGAAAGCGACATATAAGATTCAGATTATGAAGAATGCAGTTAAGAAGGTAAAACTGAAGGCATCTAAGAAAACCGTGAAAGCCGGCAAGACATTAAAGATAAAAGCGACCGTGTCGACGACTGGAAAGAAAGTAAATAAGACCTTGAAATGGACCAGTTCCAATACCAAGTATGCAACCGTTAGCAAAAAAGGTGTTGTCAAGGCGAAGAAAGCAGGAAAGGGAAAGAAGGTAACCATTACTGCAACAGCTACAGATGGAAGTAATAAGAAAGCAAAGATCAAGATTAAGATCAAATAAGAAAGGATAAAAACTAAATATTATCAGGATATTGCGACCGGATTACCGGTCGCAATTATTTTGCCTTTTTTTAAAGAAAGGCAAAAGTCGTTATGAAATGAATATGAGTGATTTTTTGCATATAGTAAAGATTTTAACGGTTGATTAGGATGTTTTCTTCTTTTAAGTTATTCGTTGAAAAAGTTCTATGTAAAATAGAATTAATGTCTACATACAATAAAATGTAGTAAAAATATTGACGAATTTAATCGAAAATAGTAAAATATTGTCGATAAATGTCAAATTGCAAATAAATTAGAAGGGGCAAATGAGGGGGAATGCAGATGAAAAAGGGAAGAAGTTTATTTTTAACAATACTGGTAACAAATATGTTTGTATATTTCTTTGCCTGTAGTGCGGTGCTGGGAAGCAGACTGTCGGTAAGTGATATGTATTACGTCAGTGCACAAAATCAGGATATCAACTATGAGTATGATTCTTTGGGCAGGATTTCTTCTGCCCGGTACCCGGATGGAACAGAAATAAAATACGGATATGATGCCAACGGCAATCTGTTGTATAGCAGGAAGCTGAAAAAAGAGGATTTGCCGGATAGTGGAACCCGGCCGGGAGGAAACACCCAGGTAAGCGGAGGGAGTACAGGAACCCCGGGAAGTAGTACAGGGCAGACGCAAAAACCGCCTGTGGTAACACCTTCCCTTCATTATACGGCGACGGATCTCAAAAATTACAATCAGTTTAAGAAAAAGAAACCGGTCATCAAATCGTTAAAGAAAAGCAAGAGCAAAAAGAAATATTATCTGACCATCAAGATAAAACAGGTTAAAAAGAGAGGCTTGTATGGTGAGACAGGATATCAGATTAAATATGCCACCAATAAGAAATTTAAAAAAGCAAAAACAATCAAAGTAACCAGGAATAAGAAAAGTTCGATCACCAGTAAAAAATGGAAGGTAAAAAAGGGAAAGACCTATTATGTCAAGGTCCGGGCTTTGATGAAGGCGAAGACTGGAAAGACAATCTATTCGAAATACAGTAAGGTGAAATCAATTAAAGTAAAGTAGGTTATAAAAAATAGAGGGGAGAAACATACATGAAAAGAGGAAAGAAAAAGGTACAAAAATTTATAGCATGGATTTTGTTAATCGTTATGGGGATTCATTGTTTTGGGGATGCAGTTCCGTCCGCTGTTTCCACGGTTTATGCTACCGATTATGAGAGGGGCAGCGAAGAGGCAGAGGAGGAGATTCGCAAAGCAGAAGAGGCCTCCGGAATCGGGAAAAGAGATGAGGAAGAGATAGAGGCTGTGAAGGAGGATACTGCTGCGGAGAGTGCTGTGGGGGAAACACAGGAATCCTCAGCAGACGAAGAACAGAATAGTATCACGGTAGAGGAGGAGCCGGTATTATATGAAGATAAGACCATATATGCTGCGACAACGTTGACAGAGGATATGGAGGTGGGGAATCTGTTTATCGGTGCAGCACTTCATTTGAACGGGCATAAATTGACTGTGCATGGTGATGTTACAGTGAATTCCTATTTATATATCGAGGGAGGATATCTGTATGTGGAGGGGGCATTTATAGAAGGATATAGTTGTTATCTATCTATGGAATCACCAAATGATTATCTTGAGGTATCTGAGGATTATGTTATTTATTGCAGAGATTATAATGGGATAAGAGGAGTAAAAAAAGGGACAATAGCAATCGGCGGAGATTTTTGCGAAAATAAACAATCTCGTTATGACAGAAGCTTGGTTTGTTATCACATACCGTGCAAAGTGATAATGGATGGGGACCATGCCCAGACAATTGATATCCGAAAGGAGTGCGGATTATATTTCCAAAATCTGGTGATTGAAAATACCAGTGAAGAAGGTGTTGTATCCAATTATATACTGAACTATGATAATCTGACAGATGAGGGAAAAAAGCTGCATTATAAGACAGAGGGTGAATTTGGAGAAACTCTTACAGAAGATAAGATAATTGATGGGGATTATTGTCTTTTGGGAGGGACGTTGAATCTTGCCGGTCACAGTCTGACGGTAAAGGGGGATTTTCTTCATGCAGGAGGGAAACTCTTTATAAATGGAGGTAGTCTGACCATAGAGGGAGATTATAAAAAACAGTTTTGCTATACAGAAAATGGAGAAGAGACCATAGATCATAGCATAGGCAGATTGGTTATGCAAAAAGAACAGGATTATGTATTGATTAAGGGAGATTATGTTGATTCCAGCTGGAATATGGAAGAAGGGGATCTGACTGCAGGAACTTTGGAATTGCAGGGGAGTATGCTTGGGGATGACAATCTGAAACATCAGTTGTTTTATGCAAAGGGGAACCATCAGGTAAAGCTGACCGGAAAGGGAAGACAGGTGATAAGAAATGGATTAACTGATTCAAAGGAGTCGATTCACTTTGCCAATTTGACCATTGACCAACCAGAGTCTGGAAGCGTTGTATTAGAGTCAGAGATAGAGGTGACAGAATCCATAGAGCATATTTCCAGCAATATTATGGGAAAAACAAAACTTTGCGGAGCAAAAATTGTCGGCACAGATGTATATGGCGATATCAGGATCAACCAAGATTATTCTTTTTCGTCAGATGTTACGGTTCATAGTGATCTATATATGGGAGGAATATCGGATGTAATAAATATTTCCCTTGGAAGCGGTTGTGTGACAGTGACAGGGAATTGTATTTTGGAAAACAAAGGCTGTAAGGTAGATACCGGTGTAATGCGAATCAAAGGAGATTTAAAAAAGGACGGAGCAGCATATCTTTCGACCGGAGAGAATACAGAAATTCAGTTTATTGGAGATTCTGTTCAGACAGTTTCTATTTCCCATGCCAGTACATTGTTAACAAATGTTGTAGTAGACAATCCGGAAGGTGTTATCGTGGAAGATAACATTGCAGTACTGAATGTATCCTGTAAGCAGGGAGTATTGTCTTATGCTTCCGGCGGTGTGCATGGGTTTACGGTGGAGGAAGATGGTGAGTACGACGGAGATTTGGTGATTGGTGGCGGAGTGTTTGATTTAAATGGGCATCGCTATCATGTGAAAGGGAATCTTACAATTGCCAATGGTGCCCTGAATATGACAAATGCAGCAGATTATCTTACAGTAGATGGTAATTTTACTACAAACTCTACTATGGACCATTCTTCAAAACTGACCAATGGTGTTTTAGAAGTTAAGGGGGATTTTTCACAAACAGGTGGTACAAAGGCTTTTACTGCAACTGATAATCATACTGTTGTTTTCAGTGGGACAAAACAGCAGAAAGTGTCTTTTGCTAATCCTGTTACAAGTTATTTTTGCAATATGGAAACTCCAAATACAGCAGGAACCGTATTTTCCACAGATGTGAAAGCTATGGGAACTGTCAGACAAACAGGCAGGGCAGAGGGATACCTTTGCATCAGCAATACAACTATATTCGCAGGCGACAGTTATCCAGGAAATGTTAAAATTGCAGAAGAGGTCATATTATCTGGAAATTGTAAAATAGATGGAGAACTGTTAGCTGTTGAAAAAATGAATTTGAATGGTAAAGAGGTAGAGGTTACTGGGAAAGTGATTATGAGTAGTTATGCTTGTTCTATTTATATTAATCATGGTCATATGATATGCAGGTCTATAGAAATGGGAAATCAATCTTCTGTCAATATGCGGTATGAAGATGATCAATTGACAATTCAAGAAGATTTCACTGGCTGTTGTGGAGTGTTTAGTAAAGGGCAAATTAAAGTGGGAGGTAATATAATCTTCTCGGCATTTTTTGACAGTTATAGTTATATGAATGAAGATGTCACCTTAGAAATGAATGGAAAACAGAAACAGACAATTACCATGACTACAAGTCAGCAGTATTTTGGTACATTGGTTCTGAATAATACTAGCGAAGAAGGAATCTATGTATCAAACCAACTGAATTATAAGAAGTTGGTTAATACTTCAGGGACCAAGGTGGCATTTTCGGATGGTGGGATAATGGGTTACACCTTAAATCGGGATGAGATTGTGGAGGGTGACCTTTTGCTGTCTGGTGGGGATATGGATTTAAACGGACATAGCTTGACCGTAAAAGGGGATTTTCTTCAAAGCGGTGGGAATGTCAATATAAATCAGGGAACCCTTTTAGTGGAAGGAGATTACTGTTTAGCGAAAAGGATCGAAAAGGAAGATGGAACTTTTGCATATCAAAATGCTGACTGCAAATTGTATATGAATCATGCAGAAGACTGTATAACCGTAAAAGGAGATATTTATTCAGGAGTACCCAAGGCATCTGCCTGGTCATGTTCGGCGGGAACCTTGAATTTATTGGGAAATCTGACATTGTTGAATTATACATGTTTGAACTTTGGAAAGGATGTTGTGCTTGTATTAAATGGACGGGAGCAGCAACAGTTTACAGCTAAAGGTAGTAATATAAATTTGGGGGAGCTTTCTCTCAAAAATGAAAAGGGAGTTGCTGTTACATCTAGTAGTTATGTTTATGTCCAAGGTATTTTAAGTACAAATGGGTATCCTGTAGAAGGATGGATAGGTATTTACAATGGTACAGAGATAAAAGATGATATTGTAAGAGGAAATCTGTATTTTTTGGGAAAATATAGTATGGATAAAGATTTGTATGTCAAAGGAGATGTTGATTTAGGCATGTTAGTGCTGAATGGGTATCATTTGACAGTGGATGGCAACTGTACTATGAATAATGGTAATAGCGGAATTATTCAGAAAAATGGTATTTTAGAGATAAAAGGAGATTTGTTAAATCGAAGCAACTATGGATACTATGAAGGAAGAGGGACAAATCAAGTTATCTTAAGCGGAGATAAAAAGCAGACAATGCAGGCAAATTATTTAAGATGGAAATTTCAGGAATTAGTGATAGAAAATACTTCGGATGAGGGAGTCTATGCGGCGGAGCTTTTTGATGCAGAAAAGATTGTGGACGTGAATCATAAACTGTCCTTTTATACAGAAGGCAATATTGGCTATACTTTGACAAAGGATACAGTAATACAGGGAGATTTTAGTCTGCTGGTAGGAAACATGGATCTGAATGGACATAAGCTTACGGTTACCGGGAATCTGGTGCAAAGAGGAGGGACATTAGATGTAAATGGAGGGAAATTGGAGGTATATGGAGATTATACACTGGGAAATACATATGCATCAGGCAATTATCAAAAAAATCATGCAGAATTACATATGAATAAAAAGGAAGATTATGTATTCTGTGGTGGAGACATGAATCTGGTAGTAGGAAGTGATTTTAGTGAACACTTGAAACAGGGAACGATAGAAATAAAAGGAAATTGGAATAGCGGGAATATGGGTGCTCAGCTTGCTATGGGGAAAGAACTGGTGGTTCGGTTTACAGGGAATCGGAGACAGGATATTAATTTGAGTCATTATATGTCCTTTTACTTTGGAACGATATCTTTAGAAAATATATCAGCGGAAGGAGTTGTTACAAAAAATGACCTGCAAATCAGTAATCCGATAAAGGGGAACGGAAAAATTACTGGAACAGAGGGAAAATGGTTATACTGGTCTAATGGAGATCCGTTTCCGTTTACACAATGGAATGGAAATATATGTATATGTACGAAAACAGTCATGCAAAGAAATTTAATTGTAGACGGAAGTATCAATTTGCAACAACAACTTGATTTAAATGGCAGGATTTTACAGGTAAAAAAAGATTTTATTCTGAATAGTCATTCTGGAAAGCTATCCATGCAGCGGAAGGAAGATGTTGTACAAATTATAGGAAATTTAAATGCAACTAGAGGAACAATGAATTTATCTGCAGGCAGGCTGGATATCAAGGGGGATGTGAACATTACAGGGGGTTCTATTCAGGCATCCGGTTCCCATACCACCACATTAAGCGGCAAGATGACAGCAAAGGGAACCGCTTATATCCAGACAGTAACCATACCGGATTCCCAGACTTTAAACACCTTAGTACTTACCAAACCGCGGGATTACTATGTCTTTAACCGGGATGTAGAAGGGATGTGCAGCGAATTAATCGAAGACATTCAGGATATCACAGCCCCTTCGGTACCGGTGGGATTATCTGCCCAAAATGTCAGCTACACCAGTCTGAAGCTGACCTGGCAGGCATCCACAGATGATACGGGGGTATCAGGCTATGACATTTACCGGAATGATAAAAAAGTCATGTCGGTATCGGGTACTTCCTATACCGATAAAAACCTGACCCCGGGAACCGAATACCGTTACTATGTTATTGCTAAGGATGCCACCCTGAACACATCGGCGGCTTCAAAAACGCTTACAGTAACAACACCGGAAGATAAAGAAGCACCGGAGATTCCGGGAAAACCGGAACTTTCCGAGCGTATGGCAGATACATTAAAGCTGACATGGGATGCAGTTACGGATAACGTAAAGGTAGCGGGATACCGCATTTACCGGAATGGGGAAGAGATTGGAACCACGGAAAAGACGGAATATCTGGATACGGGTCTTTCCGTGAACAGCCGTTATACTTACACCGTACTGGCTTATGATACTTCCGAAAATGCCTCCTCCTTATCAGAGGAGGCGGACTGCTATACCCAGGCGGTAGAGATAGAGAGTATGTCTCCGAAAAATTATGACAAGCTTACAGGAGCACAGACAGAGTTTTCGGTAAGCTTTCTCAATGCAGGAAGCAGTTCCGGTTATCAGGTTTATATGGGATACCGGGAACCGGGACAGGAGACTTACAAGGAGCTGCTTAATAAAACCGCAGGGAAAGGGACGGCATACCGGAGAAAGATTACGGCATCTGCCCGTCTGGAAACGGCAGATGTCTCAGGAGAAGAGATCGAAGTACTGGTGCGGATTACGGATGCAGGGGGATACGAGACAGAGGAATTTTATACCTATTATCTGGATCAGTCGGCACCTGCAAAGCTGGAAGAAGCAGGCGTGGAGATGAAAAACGGTGTGGCAGTCATCAGCTATGGGAAAGGAGTCGAGGCAGATGTTGCAGGCTATCGGATTTACCGTGAGGAAGCAGGAAAAGAGAGGGAGCAGATAACGGAGATCAAAGACCCGGCAAAAACCTATTATTATGACACTGCCATAACAGAAGGTGTTACCTATACTTATTATGTGGCAGCATATGATGAGGAGGGACAGATAGGAGAATTATCGGATGCTCTTGTGACTACCTGTGATAAAGATTTGAGTGCACCGGTCATAGAGAGGGTAGAACCGGAGGAAGAACTTCTTAACGGAACCGTGGTTCTTACCCTAAAGGCACGGGATAATAAATCCTTGGAAAAAGCCATCATAGAGAGTTACGATAAAGAGGCAGAAGATTACGTAAAGCTTGCAGAATGTCTGTTTACGGGGGATAGTGTGTCTTATGAGCTGGATACTATCGGTTGGAAAGAGGAGGTCCTTCTCCGTTTTACCGTATATGACGCCGCAGGGAATGAGAATGAGGAAGAATTTGTAAAATCTTACACGATAGATAATGAGGGACCGGAGCAGATTAAGAACCTCCGGGCAGACATTACTTCCACGACTGCGGTACTGACCTGGGATGCACCGGAGGATGAGGATTTTTCCCATTTTTCTTTAGAAGAGCAGCAGGAGGACGGTACGTGGAAAGAAATTGCACAGACCACAATCGTTACCGGATATGCACTGGAGGGGTTACTTCCAGACAGCACCCATGTATACCGTGTGACCGGTTATGATATCCGGAACAATGCAGGCATTCCGTCCGAAAGCATAACAGTAATGATTAAGGAGGATACGATTGCACCCCGGATTACTTCCATTTTGCCAAACGGAGGATATTATAACAGTAAAATTCCATTGGTGATAAATGGATATGACAATATTGCTCTTTCAGAGATGATGATAGAGTATTCTGCCGACAAGGAAAACTGGACACTGCTTGACCATTCCGTCTTTGAAGAGGAGAAGAAGGAGCAGACTGTTTCTTATACCTTTGACCTTGCCGGAATAGCCGAAGGGGATATCTATATCCGTGCGTATTGTAAGGATACGGCAGGAAATGAAGGAGATAAGGGGCAGATTCTGTTACAGTGTAAGGTAGACAAAACTGCTCCGGCGGCAGTGGATAAGCTGACGGCGGAAGGAGAGGCAGGAAGCATCCATCTTTCATGGAATGAACCGGTGGATAATGATGTGGCGGGCTACCGGATTTACAGAAGTCCGGAGGGACTGGATGCCTATACCTGTATTCAGTCCAATGTCACATCGATTGGATTTTATGACAGGAGTGCCGCATACGATACGGCATATTCCTACCGTATCACTGCATTTGACAAGGCAGGAAACGAGAGCCGGCAGTCCAACGTGGCAGTAGCACAAAAACTTCCGGATGATGAAGCACCGGTGATACACAGTGTTGCACCGGAGGAGGGAAGCTGGATTTCCGGGAAAGTGGAACTTTCCGCATTAGTGTCAGATAATGATAAAGTGTCCCATGTGGAATTTGCATTAAGGCAGCAGGGGGAGGACAGTATCAAACAGGCGGCAGGCACTGTGGAGACTGATTTTAGCAGCGGAACCGTGACTTGTAAGCTGGATACAACGAATTATGCAAACGGTATCTATGAGGTTTTCGTGACAGCAAAGGATGCGGCAGGAAATGCCAGCCGTACATTCCGCACGCTTTTGCATATCAGCAATATTTCACTTCCAGAACCGGAGCTTTTTGCATCTGCCGGAAACTGGAGCAGTGTCCTGCACTATTCAGGCAAGGAGGATATCCGCTATATCCTTTATAGGAAGAAGCTGAATGAAGATGCCTTTGAGACGGTTACGGCAGGAACCGGAAGCCTGATTTATCAGGATCAGGACGTAAACCCAAACTATACTTATGTGTATCAGCTTATGATACAGGACAAGGCAGGAAATACCGCATATTCTGCATTATATGATGTGAAGCCGAAGCCGGTGGATGACAAGGAACCAAAAGCAGTGATCCTTGCGGGTACTGCGGTGACGGAAGGATATGAGGCGGTATTTAACGGTATGGATTCAACGGACAATCATAAGATTGCTTCCTACCAGTGGGATTTTGGGGACGGTTCGGCAATGGTTTCCGGTCCGACACCGAGACATACCTATAAAAAAGCAGGGGAGTATAACCTGACTCTTACGGTGGCTGACCCGGCAGGGAATACAAACAGCACAACCATGAAAATTACCGTTCTTCCGAAGACCAGTTCTGGAAAAGCAGTGGTCAAAGTCCGCAATGCTTCCGGCACGCCCCTTAAGGGAGTTACGATATATGTTAATACTTCTACAGAGAAGAATGATATGCATTATACCGGGAAAGACGGAAAAGCGGATATTATGGCAGGACCGGGAACCTACCGGATTGCACTTTACCAGCCGGGCTATGTTGCGAAAGAGGAAACGGTGGAGATTGAGCTGCACGGAGAAAGGGAGTATGTATTTACGCTGGAACAGGGAGAAACCATGTCGGCAGATTTTACCGTGCGGCAGATGACCTTTGAGGAGATGGTGGAGGCAGGAATTGATATCACTGCACCGGAAAACCAGCATGTCTTTACCGTAAATACGAAACTTGCATTTTCAGAGACCGAAAGACCGATAACAGGAGGGGCAGGTGCACCCGGAATGACTCAGGCATATGTAGCTGTCAATAAAGGAGGCAGCAACAGTGGAAATAAAGATGACACCCAGCAGGGAGACAGCAGCGGAGGAGGCGGAGGAGACGGACCACAGGCAGGAACAGGAGAAGGGGAGTTTCAGGATATTTACTACTATGTTCATATTACCCAGTCTATTTCCTGGTTAAAGGATATGTATGAAGCAACCCTGATTGTCTATAATAATGCCAGCAGCCAGACGATTGTGGCAAGAAATCTGAACACAAGGCTGATTCTGCCTTTTGGTCTTAGTCTGGCAGGCACTTATTCCGGACAGTCAGAGGATAAGCAGTTAAAAGATTTAAAGGGCGGGGAAAGTGATTCCGCCACATGGTATGTAAGGGGAGATACGCCGGGAACCTACCAGTTACAGGCACTGCTTACCGGAATACTTCAGCCATTTAAAGCAGACATCGCCTGCAGTTTTGTATCCAATGCATTTGATGTGACGGCAGGGAACGGTCTGGTGCTGACCATCGAACCGGAGGACCGGGCAGAAAAGGACGAATTGTATTATGTATATTTCACACTGTCCAATGAAGGTGCCAAGGAATTTTATAATGTAAATACCACCTTTGGCACACAGCATGCCAGCAGCAAACGGTATGTGGCAACGGCAGATGGAGCAAAAAGGGTTCCGGTGATGTCCGCCGGGGACGGAATGGCGGTAGAATGCTTAAAACCCGGGGAGTCCATATCCGGTATCTACAAAACAACGGTTCCGGTGAAAGGAGAGAAATGGTTTTGCTATCAGAGATTGATGGATTATGAATATAAGGTATTGGAAGGTGCCAATCTGGGGGTACAGGTACGGATTTCGCCGAGGGCTTCCCATGTTCCAGTGCCGGATTTGACCTACCAGCAGCCGGACGAGGAAAATTCCGAGGCAGACCCGGTAAATGTCAGTACCGGAGCCTATACGGACCAGATCAGTGCACTTTCCGTACAGGGAGTGAATCCGGTATCGGCAGATTTGCAGTATGATTCCACGGCAGTGGAGGAACTGGGAGAATTCGGCTATGGCTGGACCCATAATTATGAGACAAGGATTTTGGATATGAAGGATGGTACGGTGCGGTACTATGTATCCCCGACCGGATATTATACCTTCCTGGCAGAGGATTATGAAAAGGCAGAATACAAACAGGATAAAAACGGCTATTTTTATCTGGATATCTCTGCGATACCAACGAAGCAGGATTATAAATGTCTGAATGAAAATAAGGCGGGCTATGTATTAAAAAGGAATGACAAGGGTGTCTATACCCTGAAGGACAAGGGCGGCACCACGACGGTATTTGATAAGGATGGTAACGTAACTTCCATTGCCAACAAAGAAGGAAAGAAGATAAAGATCATCCGGGGGACGGATTCCTTTACCGTAATCGATACTGCGACAGAACGCCATCTGGTTTATGAGCTTAACAAGGATAAGCTGGTAAGCCGGGTAACCGACGGAAACGGAAGGGAGGCATTGTTTTATTATGATGAGAACAAGTGTCTGAAACAGTTTACCAATGCCATCGGGGAAAACACCTATTATACCTATGACGAGGGACATCGTATCCTTACCGTGACGGATGACAATAACAACACGTATGTGACGAATGCCTATCAGAAATATGATTCGCTTTATGCCGCATCGAAAAAGGTGACAAGGGTTGCCAGCCAGAAGGATGGACTGGGAAACCAGACTGCTTTTTCCTATAAGGAGGATGAGGGAAGCGGAAAGCTTACCACTACTGCCACCACCCGGTCCGGGAAGAAGAAAAAGACCGTGACGGATGTTTACGGAAATATCACCTGCATGACCAATGAGGCAGGGGACCAGACCCTTATGACTTATGATAAGGACGGAAACCAGACCAGTGTCAATAATGCCAACGGCTATGACACGGTATACTGGTATGACGGAGGCGGCAATATGACCTCCATTGAGAACAGCCTGATGGACGGAAGCATGGCAGAAACGGTGATGACCTATGACAGTGACGGCAACATGCTGACCATGGAAAACTGTAACGGGGAGAGCATGCACTGTACCTATAACGCAAAGGGACTTTTGGAAAGTGTCACCGACCAGAACGGCAATACGACCCGGTACAAATATAACAGCAGCGGGCAGGTGACAGAGGAAAGAGACAAAGATAACAGAACCATCCAGTATACCTACGAAAAGGGAGACCTGACAAGCGTAAAGGATAAAAACGGCAATGTGACAAAGTATACCTATAACAAACTGGGACTGCCGGAGACGGTCACCGTAGAAGACGAGGACCAGACCTATACAACCCGGACCTTTTATGACGAACTGGGGCGTACCGATTATGTGATGGATACCGAGGGGGGAGTGACCTCTTATGAGTACGACTGTGCCGGAAATGTGACCAGCCGGACGGACCCGGGAGGAGCCATGACGGTATACCGGTATGATAACAACTACCAGATGATAAAGGAAACGGTCTATGCATCGGAGGAAGGAAAGACCGCCACCTCCACCACTGACTATGCCTACACGAAGGAAGGGCTGTTAAAGAAGGTGGCGGATGCAGAAAACGGAACCGTATTGGAGTATACCTATGACGAAACGGGAAACAAGACAAAGGAGGTGGAGAAGAACAAAGGCGGAAAGAAGCTTTCCGAAGTCCGTTACCAGTATGACAAGGCGGGGAATGTGACAAAGCAGACCCGGATCAACGTAAACCCGAAAGAAGGGGAGCCGGCCAGCCAGAGCGTGGAATATAAATATTATCCAAACGGAAAGCCGGATTATACGATCGATGCCGCAGGAAATAAGACCACCTACAGCTATGATAAGAGCTGGCGGGTGCAGACCATCGCCAGTGACACGGAACCGGCAGTGACCTACCGGTATGACCCGGCAGGCAGGGTGTTAAGCGAGACCGTGGGAACGAAGGAAGGGGAGAGGACCACTACTACCTATACCTATGATGTTTACGGAAATGTGGCATCCGCAACGGATACGGCAGGGAATACCACGCAGTACCGCTATGACGGAAACGGCAACCTGACGGAAACGGAGGATGCCGCCCACCGGGTATTCTACAGCCGGTATGATGCCTTAAACCGTGTGACGGAGACGGGAATGCGGGCACCGGGGGCAGGGGATATCCCTCTTACAAGGACTGCCTATGATATCAGAAACCATACGGTAACGGAAACGGATGCGGTAAAGGGCGGCAGCATCACTACCACCTATGATACCGCAGGACGTCCGGTAAAGACCACCAGTAAAGAAGGGGCGGTCCTTTCAGAGACTGTTTATGACACCGAAGGAAGGGTATTACAGACCGTGGATGCAAAGGGGATGGTGACGGAATACGTCTATAATGCCCTGATGCAGGTGGAAAAGATAAGAACCGGGGCAAAAGGAGCAGCATCCGGCGGAAGATATGCCCTGACCGGGGAAGTGAGGGAAACGGCATATACCTATGATGACCTTGGAAGAAATACAAAGGTAACGGATGCAATGGAAGGGGTATC
>CAJUBR010000014.1 GCA_910584695.1 uncultured Lachnospiraceae bacterium | reverse complement strand
TTGTCTATATTGCACAACTAGATTTTGAAAATAAGGAGTTTCGCAATTACCTAAAAATCATTTGATAGAAAGGAAGGTATTATTTATGTTAAAAGAAAAAGTAGCAGTTGTAACAGGGGGAACAAGGGGAATTGGCTTTGAAGTTGTGCGTAAATATCTCGCGAATGGTGCTAAGGTAGTTTTATTTGGTTCCAGACAGGAATCGGTGGATAAAGCACTGAAGCAGCTTAAGGAGGAAAATGCGGAATGGGAAGTAGAAGGCAAGTTTCCAAAGCTTACAGATGCTGCAGAAGTAGAGAAGGCAATTTCAGAAGTAAAAGAACAGTTTGGAAGAATTGATATTTTGGTAAACAATGCAGGAATTTCCCAAAGCACACCTTTATATGACTATACGCCGGAGGAGTTTGATAAGGTCATTGATCTGAATGTGAAGGCGGTATTTTATGCTACTTTACCGGCAGCCAAGATTATGAAAGAACAAGGTGGCGGCTGTATTATTAATACCAGCTCCATGGTAAGTATTTCCGGGCAGCCGGCAGGTGTAGGCTATCCTGCCAGCAAGTTTGCAGTAAATGGTTTGACGATTTCTCTGGCAAGAGAGCTTGGAAAGGACAATATCCGTGTCAATGCAGTGGCTCCTGGTGTAACCAAAACAGATATGGTGGCAGCATTACCGGAGCAGGTGGTACAGAGAATTTCGGCAGGTATTCCAATAGGGAGACCGGGTGAGCCGGAAGAAGTGGCAGATGCATTTCTTTATCTGGCAAGCGACATGGCAAGCTATGTAACAGGAGAGATTTTATCTGTAGATGGTGCTTCAAAGGCATAAAAATTAGATGTTTTTAATTTTAAGTGTGAAAATATACAATGGAAAATGATTTATTGTGAATGGAGGCTTGTATATGAGAAAATATATTATGTTTGCATAGCAGAGGCTATTGCAATAGGAAAAAGAATTTGTTATAGCTAATGCGATTCCTAAAGAAATATAATATTAGGAGGCAGACATGAGCTATAGAAAGGCGGAAGAGATTCTTCCGATGGAATTAATAGAATTGATACAGCAGTATGTAGATGGTGAAAATATTTATATTCCCAGAAAATCTGGCAAAAGACAGGAGTGGGGCTGTAATACCAGAACAAAGCAGGTATTATTAGTACGAAATGAGCAGATATATGCGGATTACCGGAGGGGAATGAAAACATCACAACTGGCGTGTAAATACTACTTGTCAGAAAAAAGCATACAGCGTATTGTAAGAGAAATGAATAAAACAGCGTAAGAAATATGAGTCTGCTGCATTAAGTAATGTTCTGAGTCAGGGACATTTTTACTTAATGTGGCAGGCTCATATTTTTTTAGAATTAAACTTGAGGTGGCAGAAGTGATTTTGTCAGGATAGAATGTAGATATCAAATTAATTCAGGGAGGAATTTTGTATGACTACACCAGTTTATTTTGCATAGCAGAGGCTATTGCATATCAGAAAAATAAATAAAGTGATAGCCTTTGCAGATCCAAATCAGCAGGTGATTGCACAACTAGATTTTGAAAATAGGAGTTTCGCAATTGCTTAATCCAGATTAGAACAAAAAGGAGATGCAAAATGAGCTATTTATATAGAAATGAATACAAGATTGTACCAAGACAGGCGTTTCAGATTCTTCGCAATTGTTCAGGCTGTGGCTGTAAAATGCCATACTGTAGTACCGGAAATTTCCGTGTGAATGCAAATGGAAACCAGCTTGATGTGTGGCTGATTTATCAATGTCTTAAATGCAGGCATACATATAATCTGACAATCTACGAAAGAGTCAAACCAACGGATTTACAAAAAGAAGAGTATCAGTCATTTTTGAATAATGACCTGGCTGCAGCATTACAATATGGATTGGATAAAGAAATATTTTCCAAAAATAAAGCAGAAATTATATGGGATAAGATGGATTATGAGATTCAATTGATAGACAGCAAATGCTATGAGAAAACAATAGAAAAATCAGTTTGTACAGGAGTAGTGCAGGAGGAAAATGCTTGGAAAGAGGTACAAAGCAAGGATGTCTGGCAGAAAATACAGGATAAGGATGCCGATAGGGAAATAGAGAAAATTTTGGTGTTAAATAATCCATATGGTTTGAAAATTAGGACAGACCGGCTGATTGCTGATATTTTGCAAATGACAAGAAGCAAGATAAAGAAAATGATAAAAGAGGGAATACTTCAAATACAGCAAAACCATACAGGCAAGACAATAGAAATAAAAATCGGAGGAAATGGTGATGAATTACAGAATAATAAAAGCATATAAGGATGATAGGACGTTGAGATTTTGTTTTAATGAACTGGCCCAAAAAACATTTGGATTAAACTTTGAGGACTGGTACCAAAACGGATATTGGGGGGAGAATTATGTTCCGTATTCGATATTTGATGGACAAAAAATAGCAGCAAATGTATCAGTGAATATTACAGATTTTTTGTGGAATGGGGAAAGGAAACATTTTATTCAGCTTGGTACGGTTATGACAGAAGAAAAGTATAGGAATAAGGGTCTGATTCGCCAGCTTATGAAGGAAATTGAAATGGACTATGGGGAAAAAGCGGATGGATTTTATTTATTTGCTAACGACAGCGTTTTAGATTTTTATCCAAAGTTCGGTTTTCAAAAGGCCGCAGAGTATCAGTATTTCAAACAGGTTTCTATCCCGGAAGAGAAGAAAGTTCAACCAGTTTCTATGAAAGAAAGGAAGGATTGGAACTGGTTTGAACAGGTGATGGAAAAAAGCGTAAATAACAGTAAATTCGGGATGATAAAAAATGTGAATTTAATCATGTTTTATATCACAAAATTTATGCAGGAAAATGTATTCTATGTTAAGGAGCAAAATACCTATGTAATTGCAGAAATAGAAGGGGAAAATCTATTGATTCACAATGTATTTTCTGAGACACCGGCTGATTTAGAGCAGGTTATCAAAGCATTTGGCAAGGAGATTAAGCATGTGACACTAGGCTTTGTACCACAGGATACGAAACATTATATTTTTTCAAAAATACAGGAAGAAGACACCACGTTATTTTTGAAGGGAAAAGGATTCAATGGATTTGAACAGGATAAAATCATGTTTCCAACATTATCGCATGCGTAGCGGGGTTAAAACAGGATTTTGATATATCTTCTGATTTAAGGAATCAGTGCTTTTTTTGTACTGAAATAGTTTTGGATAAATATACATTTTTTCACTTGGGATATTATAAAGATTACTGGGTTGCAGATGAACTTGGTAATCTTTTGTCTGTTTATTTTGAGAAAAACTGTTACATTTATTAAAAATTTACATATATAAAGAGAGGCGGTGATTTACAATGAAATTTGAAGATATTTGCAGAGAAAATTATGCTAAAATATACAACTTTATATTAGCAAAAACGGGGAATAAAGAAGTAGCAGAGGATATAACACAAGACGTATTTTTAATTGCATATAAAAAAGGGAAAAAATTTCTCAAGCATGAAAAACCTGTTGCTTTTTTATATGTGACTGCAAGGAATCTGATCTCTCAATATTTTAAACAGTCAGCAAAATTTAGTTTTCAGGAAATAGAGATAGAATCGGGCAGTAAAGATGTTTTTGAGGAAATTTGTAAAGAGAGGGCTTATTTATTTGATGAAAGCCTTTATCAGGAATTAGTATTGCTGGAGTTGACCAAGTCTGAAAGAGATCTTTACAGAGAATACTATGTGGACAAGAAGCCAATGAAAGTGATAGCAAAGGAATTAGAAATGAGTGAACCGGCAGTTCGTATGAAATATATGAGAATCAGGAGAAAAGTACAGAATATAGTGGCAAAATTAAAACTGGATGATTTCTAAAAAAAATAAATATGTAATTGTGTTACTTTAGCTAATAAAATTTATATATAAATGGAAGGTGTGCACCCACCATGCTGAAAGGAGGCAATATATGAACGATAACAATGCATTTGTTACAGAGTTAAATGGAAAAATTGATCAGTATCTGGAAACAGGTGAATATGAAAAGATTGAAGAAACGAGCAGGGAGTTATGTCGGCTTCAAGGGCTGGACGTGGTGAACGAAATGCCTGATGACTTCTTGTTTCAGATGAAGAAAAAGGAGAAAAGGAATATGGGTATTATAAAAAGAAAACATAATAAAAAGGAAAATGCTACAGAAGAAAAGCGTGTGCATACACGTTCTATATCAAAAGCAGGATTGGCGGCATGTGTTCTTTGTGCAGTGGTGCTTGTTTCAGTACCAGTGGCTGCAGGAGTTAACAGTGTTGTGACAAAGCGGATGGAAAAAATGAGTAGGAAAGAGCAGCAGGAATTGTTAGACGCAAACGATAGTCGCAATATGACAAAAGATAAAGATGCGAGTGCAGTGGCATATTCGAGAAAACTGTCAGAAGAAGAAGAAGCACGTTTTGATAAACTGCGGAATAGTTACGAAGAAGAAGGTTTGTTCCCGGAAGAAGAATTGCAGATAGTAGATAAGCTGGAAGCGAACACAGAAATAAGTTCTCCGGTTTATGAAACATACAACAGAGAGATTTTTCTGCCGGAAAGGGAACTGACAGATGAAGAATTATTAGAAATATTTGATTTTTTCCAGAAGTCTGATTATGCTATAAGTCATACTGATGAAGCACAGAAAGCTATAAAGGGACAGCATGATTTTGAAGAAAATCCAAATCCAGGGGAAAATGATTTGTCTGAGGAAGAGGCAGTTGCAAAAGCATCTGAATATCTGGAAAAAATATATAATATAGATACTGCGTCAATGGATAAGAAGGTAGAATTTGTACTGGGGCACGGACTTGAAAATGATAAATATGGTTCTTATGAAATTGTTTTCACAGACGGGAAACAAGAATCTTATGGTATAGAAATCCATGGAGAAACAGGAATACTTACTACACTTTGGCTTGTTAAAGATGGACTAAATTATAGAGGAATGGATGCTTATGGAGCTCCGGTGGCGGTAAATGAGAAATTCCTTGTTTCCCATTATGAAGAGGCAAAAGATATGATTACTGGTCTGTTTGGTTCTGAGCTGAATGTTGAAAAGGGAACATGTGAGTATTCAAAAGATGAAGAGGGTAATGCAAAAGACGGTTGTATCATATATACTTTTGAAATGTCAAATGGATATGTTTATTATGTTTTATACACTGTGGATAGGGATGTTTTTGGACATATATATCTGACGGAGGTAAATGGATGGAATCCGTCTTTGCATGCTGAAAACTATGAATATGTTGTGCTGTCACTGGAATAATGATGAAGGATGGCATGTGCCCTGATACAATACGGAATAAAACAAAATGCAATAGGCAGCAGCGGTGATAGTTTGGCTGCTGCCTTATTTGTTAGGCTAAGCCGATGGTTCTAATTTTGACACTCAATCCCAAATATAGTATATTGTAGGAAAATGCAATATAATTTTAATTATGGAAATAAAGTGTGTTTTACAAATTCCAGATAGAAAGGCATGGGGTATGATATGAACTATCGTAAAGACAGATATGGAAATGATATATCCATTCTCGGATATGGTTGTATGCGATTTACTCAAAGTGGTGGTAAAATCGACATGGAGAAAGCAGAAAAAGAGGTTATGACGGCATTTCGGGCAGGAGTAAATTACTATGATACGGCCTATGTGTATCCGGGAAGTGAGGCCGCTCTTGGGGAAATCTTAGAGAAAAACCAGATTCGTGAAAGAGTAAAAATTGCAACAAAACTGCCACATTATCTGATTAAAAATGGACAGAGCATAGAGAAATATTTTGCAGAGCAGTTAAGACGATTAAAGACAGACTATGTGGATTATTATTTGATGCACATGCTTACCGACGTACAGACGTGGGAAAGGTTAAAGACTCTTGGAATTCTTGAGTGGTTAGAAGAAAAGAAACAAAGTGGGGCTATCCGGCAGGTAGGATTTTCTTATCACGGTAATACCGATATGTTTTGTCAGCTTATAGACGCCTATGACTGGGATTTTTGTCAGATTCAATATAATTATATGGATGAAAATTCCCAGGCGGGAAGAAGAGGACTTCATTATGCCAATAAAAAAGGACTTCCTGTGATTATCATGGAGCCGCTTCGTGGCGGCAAGCTGGTAAATCGTCTGCCGGAAGAAGCCATGCAGATATTTGAACGTTATTCCGTGAAGCATACACCGGCACAGTGGGCACTTCGGTGGCTATGGAACCAGCCGGAGGTAACTTGTGTTTTATCCGGTATGAATTCGACAGAAATGGTAGAGGATAATAGCAATACGGCATCTTCTGTGGAAGTTGGGGAAATGAATGAGGCAGAGGAACAGATGCTTATGGAGGTTGTAAAGGCAATTAATGCCAAAATGAAGGTTGGCTGTACCGGTTGCGGATATTGCATGCCGTGTCCGAAAAATGTGGATATTCCGGGAACTTTTGCAGCATATAACCGTTATTATACAGAAAGTAAAATGACTGCATGGAGGGAACATATTATGTGTACCGCAATGCGTAAGACCTCTTCAGCAGCATCCAACTGTATTGAATGTGGAAAGTGTGAGCAACACTGTCCTCAGCATATTGAGATTCGCAAAGAATTGAAAAATGCTAAAAGGAAATTAGAGGGATCAGTGTATAAAATTGTTTGCAGAATCGTGAAGTGGATGAAGGCATATTAATGAACGTAAAAAAAGGGGACTTAAAATGAGTATACTATCCAGTACAGAGATTGCGAATAAATGTACACTGAATTCAACCTATAGCCGGGGAAAAGCCCTATTTAGCAGTCACAAAGTACATTTTCTGGTTATGAAAAAAATGCAGGATAATATGAAATTTACCGCAAAAGTGGAGGGACATTCCAGTGAATTATATGATACATGGGTTGAAGTAGAGGCAGAAGACAGGGGGGAATCGATAAAAGTCAAGGATTTTTTCTGCGAATGCCGTGCCTTTGCCACTTATAGGGGGTTTTGCAAACACTTATGTGCCACCATGCTTGAAATTAATGATAATTTGGAAAAAGAAGATTTAAAAAATGCATTTCGTTATTGGAAAACAGGTGAGTTTTGCGATTTATCGGAAGAAATGGAAAATACTTTTGCCGGGATGATACCGATTGTGGGACAAGTATCAGACAGTACTGCTGTACAGGATGTCGATTTTGAACCAGATGAGGAGGATTCGATATATGATTTTGAATATAATTCCAGATATGCACAGGAGGAAGAACCTGAAGATAATGTCTATGGACAAAGGAAGACAAAACAATTTTCTGGCGGATACTTACAGCAGAGCATCTTCCGGGATTCCGGCAGTGCACCTGCCACGGCATCCGGGAGAAATTTTTCTTATGGAAACAGTACAGTGGAATTTACCAGTTCCAAGGCACTTTTAGATGCTATTTCGGGGGTTGTTTTACAGGAACGAAACCAGTTCTGTCAAGAGGTGGCAAACGGAGACGTGAATCTGGAGGTGACACTGCATTTAGAGCCATGGGTGGAGAAACTGGAATTGCGGATTGGAAAAAAACAGATGTATGTTGTCAAAAATATAGAAAATCTGGTAGAAAGAATCCGGAACCAAAGTGATTACAGATACGGGAAAAATCTGGAGTTTGTTCATACTCAGAGTGCTTTTACGAAGGAATCCCTTGAACTTGTATCCTTTCTTCTGGATGTAGAATTTGGAAAATTTGGTTATTTTGATTCACACTCGCGGGATAAACGGTATCTGGAGCTGGATGGTCATATGCTGGATGAGATTTTTAGAATGTATGAAGGAAAGTCTCTTTCGGTGAACAACTGTATGGAATATGAAAAATCTGATACACCGATTGTGAGGGAGAATCCCCTGTTGCCGTTACAGATACAGGGGAAAGAAAACGGTGTTATGGCAGATATTCTGTTTCCTGAAATTGTCCTGTTAGAGGGAGTAAGAAAGTTTTACATCTGGTGGCAGAACCGCATCTATATCTGCTCTGAAAATTATTGCAGGGAAATGAAAGAAATTGTGAAACTGATGGCAGTCAACTATTCCAGAACGGAGCGGAAGAACCGTGACCGGTATTATTATGGATATATCAGCAAGAATCAGATGCTTACATTATGTGAAAAGGATTATCCTTCTTTTTGCTCCACATTGCTTCCTCTTTTGGAAAAATATATGGAGGTAGAAATAAGAGGGATTGATTTTTCAAGATATCAGATAGAGGAAGGCAGCTATGAGATTTATCTGGATATTACAAAGAATCAGGAGATTATATGTGAAGCGAAGGTAAATTACGGAGAGCGTCAGCATAGTCTAACCGAAATTGCCGGGATGCAGGAAACATACCGGGATATTCAGGCAGAATATGAGATTCGTACTATTTTAAGTCAGTATTTTCCAGAACGAACAACGGATCATCAGGCTTTTTTACTGCGAAATGATGATGACCGCCTGGCGGAGCTGGTGGAAAAGGGAATGGAACAGTTAAAAGGTCTGGCGGAGGTCTTTGTGTCAGAGGAATTTAAGAAAATTCGTATTGCCAGTCAGGTAACGGTCTCCACCGGACTTTCTATTCGTGGGAATTTATTAAATGTAACCTGGGATGTGGAGGGAATGTCAAAGGAGGAATTATATGATATTCTAGGTTCCTATAAACGGAAGAAAAAATACTATCGTTTGCGTAGTGGAGAACTGCTAAATTTGAGTGACAGTGGACTAGACATCTTTGCTGATATGCAGGAGGATTTGCATTTATCAAAGGTACAGATAAAAGCAGGAACGGCAGAGATGCCACTTTACCGTGCACTTTACATGAATGCATTGATGAAAGAGAATGCAAAAAAAATCCGGGTCAGCCGGGATAAAATGTTTGAAATCCTGATTGGAAAATTTGATTCGCTACAGGCGGAGCGGTTTGCACTGCCGGAAGAAGTACAGGCTGATCTAAGGAAATACCAGAAGGAGGGTTACCAATGGGCCTGTTCTTTGGCGGAGTTGGGATTTGGCGGCATTTTGGCAGATGATATGGGACTTGGGAAGACGCTGCAGATGATAGCGTATTTATGTCATGCGAGGGGACCGGTCCATCTTGTGGTCTGCCCATCTTCATTGGTATATAATTGGGAGGCGGAATTTCACAAATTTGCACCGAAAATGCGGGTATGTCTGATGATTGGAAACGCAGAAGAACGGGCACAATTAATTCAACATTATCAGGAGTATGATGTAGTAGTTACTTCGTATGATTTGTTAAAAAGGGATATTGACAATTATGCTGGTAAGCATTTTGGCTGTGAAATTATTGATGAGGCACAGTATATTAAGAATCCCTCTACGCAGGCTGCAAAGGCTGTAAAGTCTATTGAGAGCCGCAATCGGTTTGCACTGACGGGAACGCCCATTGAAAACCGTTTAAGTGAGCTGTGGAGTATATTTGAATATCTGATGCCGGGCTATCTTTACAGTTATAAGTATTTCAAGGAAAATTTGGAAGAGAAGATTTTACAGCATTCAAAAGAGGAGGAAAAAGCACTAAATAAGATTCACACGTTGATACGCCCATTTTTCCTTCGACGGTTGAAAAAGGATGTACTAAAAGATTTGCCAGATAAGATAGAAGAAGTGGTATATACAAAATTTGGAAGGGAACAGGAAAAGCTTTATAAGGCGACGGAAAAAAATGTTGTTATGAATCTGAAGAAAAAGTCAGGTAAGGAGATTCAGGAGAATAAGCTGCAGATACTGGCGGAACTTACAAAACTCCGGCAGCTTTGCTGTGATCCGGGACTGTTATATGGGGACTATCAAAATGGTTCCGCCAAGCTGGATACCTGTATAGAATTAATTAGAAATGCTTTGGAAGGCAGTCATAAAATTCTGTTGTTTTCCCAGTTTGCAGCAATGTTAGAAATTGTGTCAGAAAAGCTTAAGCAGCAGGGAATCCGTCATTTTCTGCTACGGGGAAGTACTACAAAGCGAAAACGAAAGGAAATGGTAGAACAGTTTCAGGAGGGGAAGGCGGATGTCTTTTTAATCTCCTTAAAGGCAGGGGGGACCGGGCTTAATCTGACTGCAGCAGATATGGTAATTCATTACGACCCATGGTGGAATGTGGCTGCCCAGAATCAGGCAACCGACCGGACCCATCGTATTGGACAGGAAAATAACGTAACGGTATTGAAACTGATTACAAGAGATACGATAGAGGAAAGGATTTTAAAGCTTCAGGAAATGAAACAGGATTTGGCAGACAAGATTATATCAGCAGAGGGGATGTCGTTATCTGCTCTTACGAAAGAAGAAATATTGGGGCTGTTTGAGGAGTAAATGATAAGATGGATTTTATACACTTAACGGAATTTTTATCCAATGAATTACCTAAATGAATCTCCTCTTTTACGAGGAGATTCATCAAATTCTACAGCGTTACAAGATTGATGCCCGGTTATTTGCAGCGGGGTTATTGATTTGATATTGCATATTGTAATAATAAATTATCAATATTTTCAAATTATATAAAAACAGCATCTTGAATCGGAACTGTGATTTCTTCTAATAATTTGGCATTTGATATGTCGAGGCAGGAAAGGGTTATTTTATCATGGCTTATGTCCGTTACATAGCATGTCTCAAGTTCCTGTTTGCCGGTCAGTTCGACAGTAATTATAGTATTATTATCCCGTGCGTATTCTAATACCTGCAAAATGAGAGATTCTTCTGGATTCAGAGCGACAGGTTTTAGGGAAAACCAGTTTGAATAGGGGTGAGTCTCTCCGTATTCCATATATTTATTAATTTTGGTAAGGTATTCTGTATCATAATTTAGCTCGGAAATTATATTTTTTTGCATAACATAATAACCGATTATTTTTCCTTGAGGGTTAATATCCTTAAATATTACGCAGTCTTTATTTTGACAAAAGACCATGCCGACACTAAAACGGTCTGTATTTTTAGTATAAATTTCTACAAGACAAGATTCTTTTATTATCATAATAAATACCTGCGTTCCTAAAAGGGATGAAAGTGCCAGCCCTCCTAAATCCCATGACATACAATCGGATTGTTTACTGCTTGTCACATATTTCGCTATGCAGTACTTGCAGGGACTTTATCTGTCCGTTTCCGTGAAGTTTCACATAATGAATGCCGTCAGCAGTAGCCTTTGCAGCGGCAATGGTGGTCATGTAAGGTATCTTCGCCTTAATGGCAGCTTTTCTTAAATAGCTGTCATCATGAATACTGCCTTTGCCTACCGGAGAGTTAATAATTAGGTCAATATCGCCGTTGGTTATCATATCCAGAATATTCGGACGACCTTCATAAAGTTTCTTTACCTTCTTAGCAGGGATTCCGGCACCACTGATCAGCTCATAGGTATTGCCGGTGGCAATGATGTCAAAACCATCTTCGGAAAAGCTTTTAGCAACCTCTACCACTTCTGCTTTATCTTTCCGATTTACGGAAATCAGTACTGTTCCACTAAGGGGAAGCTTGGACTGCACACCCTCCTGTGCTTTGTAAAAGGCTTCACCATAGGAAGGGGATAAGCCTAATACTTCACCGGTAGAACGCATCTCAGGTCCTAATACCGGGTCTACCTCTTGGAACATATTGAATGGGAATGCAGCTTCCTTCACACCATAATATGGGATATCCTGTTCCTTCAAATCCGGGATAGGAGAAGGTCTGCCGGTAAGTTCACTGGTAATGATGTCGGTAGCCAAAGGCACCATGCGGATATTACAAACCTTGGATACTAAAGGTACAGTACGGGATGCACGGGGATTTGCCTCTAATACATATACCTTACCGTTTTCAATGGCATATTGCATATTCATAAGACCTTTTACGTGCATTTCCTCTGCAATTTTTCGGGTGTATTCCTTGATGGTTGCAACATTTTCCGGTGTGATATGAACGGAAGGAATGATGCAGGCAGAATCCCCGGAATGTACGCCGGCAAGCTCAATATGTTCCATGACAGCAGGGACAAATGCATGGGTACCATCGCTGATTGCATCTGCCTCACACTCTAATGCATGGTTTAAGAAACGGTCAATTAGAATTGGACGGTCCGGGGTAACGCCAACTGCTGCATTCATGTAACCGGTCATGCTTTCTTCATCATATACAACTTCCATACCCCGTCCGCCTAATACATAGGAAGGACGTACCATAACCGGATAACCGATCTGCTGGGCAATAGCAGTTGCCTCTTCTACGGTAGTTGCCATTCCTGATTCCGGCATTGGAATTTCTAATTTTTCCATCATGGCACGGAATAAATCACGGTCTTCTGCCAAGTCAATGACAGACGGAGAGGTGCCTAAAATTCTGACACCGTTTTTTTCAAGCTCTGCAGCTAAGTTAAGCGGAGTTTGACCACCAAACTGGGCAATGACACCAAGAGGTTTTTCCTTCTTATATATGCTTAACACATCTTCCAGAGTAAGCGGTTCAAAATATAATTTGTCTGATGTATCATAATCGGTGGATACCGTCTCCGGGTTGCAGTTTACAATAATGGTCTCAAATCCAAGTTTTTTAAGGGCAAGAGCGGCATGAACACAGCAATAGTCAAATTCGATACCTTGTCCGATACGATTTGGTCCACCTCCGAGAATCATGATCTTCTTGTTATCAGAGACTGGATTTTGATCTGGGGCATTGTAAGTAGAATAGTAATAAGCACTGTTTTCAGTACCGCTTACATGAACCCCTTCCCAAGCTTCCTCTACACCCAGACTGATTCGGTGATTTCGGATATCCTTTTCCGGAATCTCCAATAACTGGCTTAAATACTTATCCGAGAATCCGTCTTTTTTAGCGGAGATTAACAGTTCATCGGCAGGAAGCGTGCCCTTTGATTTTAAGAGTTCTTCTTCCTCTTCCACCAGTTCTTTCATCTGCTCGATAAAATAGTGTTTTACTTTTGTGATTTCAAAAATCTCATCTTCAGTGGCACCCTTTCGTAATGCCTCGTACATGATAAAATGGCGTTCACTGGATGGGGTAATCAAAAGCTGTAACAATTCTTCCTTTGTCATGGAATCAAAATTTTTTGCATGGCCTAATCCGTAACGTCCGGTTTCCAGACTGCGGATGGCTTTCTGAAATGCTTCCTTGTAGGTTTTACCGATGCTCATAACCTCACCTACAGCACGCATCTGAGTTCCCAGTTTATCCTCCACGCCCTTGAATTTTTCAAATGCCCAGCGGGCAAATTTAATCACGACATAATCCCCGTCCGGTACATATTGATCCAGTGTACCGTATTTGCCGCAAGGAATGTCTTTTAAGGTAAGTCCTGTGGCAAGCATGGAAGATACCAGTGCGATTGGAAAACCCGTAGCTTTGGATGCCAATGCTGAGGAGCGGGAGGTACGTGGATTGATTTCAATAACGATAATACGGTCCGTTACCGGATCATGGGCAAACTGCACGTTGGTTCCGCCGATTACCTGAACGGAATCTACAATTTTGTATGCCTGTTCCTGTAAACGTTTCTGGCATTCTTCCGAAATGGTAAGCATAGGTGCGGAGCAGAAGGAATCACCTGTGTGTACACCTAACGGGTCAATATTTTCAATAAAACATACTGTGATCATATTGCCCTCGGCATCACGGACTACCTCAAGCTCTAATTCTTCCCATCCAAGAATGGATTCTTCTACTAAAACCTGTCCTACAAGGCTTGCCTGCAGGCCTCTGGCACAGACCGTTTTTAATTCTTCTTTGTTATATACCAGACCGCCGCCTGCACCACCCATGGTATAAGCAGGACGGAGTACAACCGGATAGCCAAGCTTTTCTGCAATGTTTAAAGCTTCTTCTACGCTGTAGGCAACTTCACTTCTAGCCATTTCGATGCCAAGTTTATCCATAGTCTTTTTAAACTCAATCCGGTCTTCTCCGCGTTCAATGGCATCTACCTGTACACCGATTACTTTAACATTATATTTGTTCAAAATTCCTGCCTTATTTAGTTCGGAACAAAGGTTAAGTCCTGACTGACCACCTAAATTTGGAAGGAGTGCATCCGGGCGTTCCTTTGCAATAATCTGTTCTAAACGTTCTACATTTAATGGTTCAATATAGGTTACATCAGCAGTTTCGGGATCTGTCATAATTGTGGCAGGGTTAGAGTTTACCAGTACGATTTCATAGCCCAGCTTTTTGAGGGCCTTACAGGCCTGGGTGCCTGAATAATCAAACTCGCACGCCTGTCCGATGATAATAGGACCGGAACCGATGATGAGTACTTTGTGAATATCTGTTCTTTTTGGCATAAATATGTCCTCCTGTTATTTTGCAACGATTTGCAAAGCAAATGCTACCTGTTCTCATTCTATAAAATATTATATAGGAAATAGAGAAAATCACAAGTTTTTTTAGCGGAGAAATTAATTTTTTTAAGATAAGTGTATCCTATAACTAAAAAGAATAACATCTTATTTCGCAATTTTTAATACCAAATGCAGCGAATTCTTCGTTTTTCATGTCGTAAAAGTAGGAATGAATAATCCGGGCAATTCCGTTGTGTGCTACAAGGAGATATGTTTTCCGGTTGGATTCCGCTTTGATATCATCTAACAGATTATAGATACGCTGAGCCATTTGGAGCATGGTTTCTCCACCCTCGAAATGATCAATAAAATGTGTTTTAGCTGCCTGGAATTCAGTTCCGTTTCTCGGTGTGGATTCATATCGTCCAAAATTTTGTTCTTTCAGACGGGGTTCCATCTGCATCGGAATACCGGTTATTTCAGAAATGTGTCTGGCAGTTTCAGCAGCACGAATTAACGGGGAATAGAGGATTTCGTCAATATTAAGTTTTTGATTTAATATTTCTTTACCTAAGGCGGCTGCCTGCTGATGTCCAAGGTTTGTCAGTTGAATATCAGTTGCCCCGCAGATTTTGTTTTCTACATTCCAGATTGTTTGTCCGTGCCGGGTAAAGTATAAGTGTGCCATGTGTGTTCTCCTTTATGTATAACGTAATATTTCCTGCCGATTATATCATTTGGAATTCAGTTTTTCAATGCTGCCGGGACGGACTGCTTCTTGCATACTATATAATTGTATGGTACAATAATAGACGGATACAAGGAGATAGTCTAATAATATACATTTTTGACATGAGATTGTCGAAAAATGGAAGAAGGAGGATGCTAACCATGACGTATGAGGAAATTTTTACAAAAGTTAAAGATATGTTTAAGGACGCAGATGTAAGCGGGGTAAAGGAACATCTGGCATACCAGTTCAATATTACAGGAGAGGGTTCCGGAGCATTTTATGCAGAAGTAAAGGATGGAGAATTGTTTATTGAACCTTATGAATATTATGACAGGGATGCAGCGTTTATCTGCTCTGCGGATGTGCTGTTTCAAATTCTTGAGGGGAAATTAGATCCGGTTAAGGCTTTTACATTTGGAAAACTGAAGGTGGAAGGAAATCTTGATAAAGCCCTTAAAATTAAGGCTTTGATGGAAAAGTAAGAGAATCTGTAACAAAAACTGCTTCATAGACGAAGGTTTTTTAAACTTTGTCTGTGGAGCAGTTTTTTTATTCCCGCAGGCAATGAGTCAAGCGGACATGCCCACATGTCCATTTGACGAATGCCGCGGGGTTGTTTACTTTATGGTTACTTTTCTTAGACTGTTATACAAGACAAACTTTTTTAGAGATATATAGTAAAACAGTCTGTCATAAGCTATAATAAAAGTACATATAAAATCGGCAGTCCCGCTGCAGATAGCGGAACAACGTTTACGAAAGGAGAGAGGGCTTATGCTGAAGAATTGGAACAAAAGCACAAAACCGGAAACAGAGGAATTAGAGCAGCGCCTTAAAGAGGCGAGAGTACAATTGGCACAAAGACAGATAAAAATGAAGGAGAAGAAGCTGCCGGTTCTGGTGCTGTTAGAAGGCTGGGGGGCAGCGGGAAAAGGGAGTGTACTGGGTAAAGTAATCCGCGATATGGATCCTCGTTTTTTTAAGGTGGCTGATATGGGGAACCCTACAGAGGAAGAGAAGCGGAAACCGTTTTTGTACCGTCACTTTATAAAAATTCCCGAGACCGGTAAATTTCAGTTTTTGGATGGCGGCTGGATGGATGAAGTGACGAAAGCATATCTGAGGGGAGATTTAAAGGAAGAGAAATATAAAGAACGGATTGAAAGTATTATACGCTTTGAGCGTCAGCTTACGGATAATGGCTATCTGGTGATGAAATTTTTCTTTCATATTGATGAAAAGGAGCAGAAAAAACGTCTTTCCCAATTATTAGAAGACAAGAATACAAAATGGCGGGTTACAGAAGATGATATATGGCAGAATAAAAATTATAATCAGTGTTTGCAAATATACAATCAGTATTTAAATGATACACATCGATCAACAGCACCATGGTATATCATTGATTCGAAAAATAAGAAATGGGCACAACTGCAGATGCTGGAATTCTTGATCAGAGGAATAGATACGGCAATGATGAACAGTACTTATGCCGTACCTGTTTTACAGAATCCTTTTCCGTTAAAATCGATTCCGCAGTTATCCGATATCCCGCTAGACAAAGTTTTAGAAGAGGAAGAATATAAAGAGGAACTGCAACAATATCAGGGAAGACTTAGTGAATTACATAATAAATTATATCGTAAAAAAATTCCGGTTATTATTGCTTACGAAGGCTGGGATGCGGCGGGGAAAGGGGGAAATATTAAACGTATTGCCAGTGCACTGGATCCCCGGGGATATGAGGTACATCCGATTGCCAGTCCGGAACCCTATGAAAAAGCCCGTCATTATCTGTGGAGGTTTTGGAATCGTCTGCCCAAGACGGGGCATATCGCTATTTTTGACAGAACCTGGTATGGTCGTGTCATGGTAGAACGGCTGGAAAGGTTTTGCAGTGAAAATGACTGGCAACGTGCTTATAATGAGATAAATGAGTTTGAAAAAGAGCTTTCCGACTGGGGGGCAGTCATCATTAAATTCTGGGTGCAGATTGATCAGGATACCCAGTTAGAACGCTTTACCCTGCGTCAGAATACACCGGAAAAACAGTGGAAGATTACGGAAGAGGACTGGCGCAACCGTGAAAAATGGGATTTATATGAGGAGGCAGTGAATGAAATGCTTAAAAAGACCAGTACTACATTTGCTCCTTGGCACGTACTGGAGTCAAACGATAAAAAGTATGCAAGAATAAAAGCGTTAAAGACTGTAATTAAGGAAATTGAGAAGAAGCTTTGAGAAAGGGATTGTCCATGAGAGTCATCGATATGCACTGCGATACCATCTCCAGGATTCTGGAAAGAAGAAAAAGAGGGGAAACCATTTCCTTAAGAGAAAACGACCTGATGATTGATTTGATAAAACTGAAAAAAGGGAGATATTCTGTACAGAATTTTGCTTTATATGTGGAACAAAAGGAGGGAGAAAGTTCTTTTTTAAAAGGAAAGGAACTGTTATCCGTTTTTAACGAAGAAATATCAAAAAATAAAGATATAATCTCACAGGTTTATAGTACACCGGACATTCTTGAAAATGAGAAAGAGGGAAAACTTTCAGCTCTGCTTACGGTAGAAGAGGGAGGAGTCTGTGAAGGAAGGATGGAAAATCTACATTTTTTGTATAAAGCAGGTGTACGGATGATGACATTGACATGGAATTTTCCAAATGAGATAGGGTATCCGAATTTTAATAAAGAAGGTGATTTTTATAAGCCAAACAGAAAGGACGGATTGACAAGAACAGGGATTGAATTTGTGCAGGAGATGGAAAGGCTGGGAATGATTGTGGATGTTTCGCATTTATCGGATGCAGGATTTTATGACGTGCTGAAGTATACAAAAGGCCCGTTTGTGGCAAGTCATTCCAATGCAAGGGCTGTGTGTCCGGTGGTAAGAAACCTGACGGATGATATGATTATAAAACTTGCAAAGCGGGGTGGTGTAATCGGACTAAATTACAGTGTGGATTTTTTAAGAGATCATCCGGAAAGAGGAAAGGTAGATGGAAAGAATCCAGAAAACTGGGGATATGGAAATGCATCGTTAGAGGATATTGTAGAGCATGCAAAACATATTGCCAATATAGGTGGGATAGAATGTGTAGGGCTTGGAAGTGATTTTGATGGCATTCCGCTGCATCCCGAACTTCCGGGTGCAGATACCATCCCGAAACTTGCACAGATGATGATGAAAAAAGGATTTTCCGGCAGCGAGATTGATAAGATTTTATACCGAAATGTGTTCCGTCTGTATAAGGAAGTATTAGGTTAGAACTGGAAATGAGTTAGGGAAGCAAAGAAGGAGATGCTGCGTCAGGATGGCTTATTAAAGAGAGTAAGCATGGAAAAATCGTAAAAATGCACGGACATACAACGGTGTGAAAACATTTATCGTATATGTCTGTGCATTTTGATATTCTTGACTAAAAGTGTTTTTTTATATTTTTTTATTTCAGTTCCACTTTTGAAATGATTTCTTCCGAGCCGATTTTATATGAGGTGATGGCCTTGTTTGTGGTAAGATAGAAGTAATCACCGATATATAAACCGCGTATGCTGCCGTCTTCATACATGGAAGATTCATCAATTTCATAACAGGCAGTTTCAATGAAACCGTATTGCTCCTCATAAGCATAAGTTGAATAATAATATTTGTATCCGTCTCCTTTCGAAGAAGCATATAGGAAACCGAAGATATTTTTATCCGGATCAATCATAATTGCCTTGTAGTTATATAAGGCTTCACTGAAGTCGGAATCCTTAATGATATGTTTATCTTTTTCTGTTACATTGGAGGGGTTGCTGATATCAAACATAGAAAGTTTGATCCCTAAAAACTCCTGTGTCTTAGGATCAGTTTCTTCTCCGATTCCAAGTAAAGTGTTTTCTCCGTAAAAGTGCAGGTAATTAGAAAATCCGGTTACCTTTAAACTGCCAAGGATAACAGGGTTTGCAGGATCCGATAAATCTACAGAGAAAAGAGGATCCGTATTGCGGTAGGTGACAAAATAGCCGGTGTCCCCCATGAATCTTGCAGAATAAATGATTTCACCCGGGGCGATTCCTGCAATCTTTCCGGTTAATTTCATGCTATCATCCAGAATATATAAAGCATTTACATCTTCTTTGATATCAGTTGTTTCGGCAGCAGAAGAATTGATTTTTTCTGTTGCAAAAACACGAAGAAGAGAGATATTGTTTGCCGGAATCGTTGCCACAATCCGCAAATAGCCATTGTGTTCATTTATGGCGAAAGGCCCATAGAGGTTACCGGTAATAACGGCACTGTTGCCAACGGTAAGTTTTCCTTCATCGTAGCGTATCTTCATAATCTCTGTTTTCGTAACTTCACCATATAAAGCCGCATAAAGATAGATGGCAGAATCACTGACATAGGCCTGGGTTCCGGTAGAAGGTACTGCTTTCGTATCTGTAAAATCAGCCGGATGTTTAAGGTCTAATGCTGTAATAACGTGGGTACTCTCTAACAGCATATCCGATGGGTAATAAATGTTCCCGCAACCGATTGTTTTATCATTTACGCAAGGAATATAATCTTTATATTTTTTGACGTCTGATAAAGAGGCATCTGCATAATTGCTAATAGTATACAGATAACCATTGCTGATTCTGGAGCTTTCATACCATCCGGACTGGGACAGTGTTTTCACTTTTTGCGGATTTTTCTTGTCCTTTAGATCATAAATTACGATATAAGAAGTTACGCCGGAGGCTTCCGTATCATAATCTTCTCTGGTATACATACATATAAGCTGATTCTGATAAAGATAAAATTCTTTGAAATCGATGTAATCGTTGGAATTTTCTTTCTTTATCGCATCGGTTAAATCAAAAGAGGTAAGAAAAGTCAGCTTGCCCTGCTCTGTTTTTGTAATGGAAAGACGATATGTCGTACGATAGTCTTCAGGGTCATAGCCGGTGATTACCTTATAAATATGGGTTCCATCTGTTTTGATAATATCGCCTTCATCTATTGTCTTTTCCTGTGTATTGGTAGTGGAAAAATCCTCCTTCTTTGTTTTGACAGCCTGTTTGGCATTTCCGGTTCCGGCATCTTCTGCGGAATATTCTGCAGCGTCATTAAAAGTCTCCCCATTTGTCTGACCGGAATCACTGCTAAAATCTTCTTTTGTTTCCGCCCTTGCTATGTCCTTATCGTTAGTGGTTACGGCTGCAATACTGTCATAATAGGCATCATAGGCAGATTTGATGGTATTATAATATTCTTCGTAGCTGGCAGGTGAAGATAAGTTAGTTTGATAGGAAAGGTCCTGCTCAAGGGATTCTTTATCATTTTCTTTGGTACTGCTTTCTGTTTCGGCTTTCATATCTGCAGTGGCACCGGAATCATTGTTTGTAATATCTTGGTTGGATAACAGTCTGGATACACCAAGACTTCCGGCAAGACAGAGCACAACGCAGGCAGCAGCTGTAAAACGACGGATATGACGTTTTTTGTTTTGTGCGTTTTTTGTACTGTCAAGAGAATCGGAAGATGGTTTGTCATTTATATTGTTCTTAGTATGTTCATCCAGCATTTTTTTCATGGCTTCCGGAGAAATGCTGTCAGGTACTGGTAAATCTTTTGTTTGTTCATCTATGTTATGAATGAAATCCTGTTCTTTCATGCAAAATCCTCCTTTAAATATTGTGACATTTTGAGAAAAGCACGACTCTTTGCAGAGCGGATCGTGCCTTCCCGGCTTTTTAGGATCTTAGCGGTTTCCCGGCTGTTATAGCCGGCAAAAACCATAAGGGAAATAATCGTTTTTTCTGTTTCGTTCAGGACAGAAAATGCGGTCTGCACATCTAAGTTCTGTGCATATGGATGGTCGTCTTTTATAAGAGCCTCATCCGAAATCTCCTGTCTGATGTGTGCTCTGTCTGAAACATAGACAGCCATCTGGCGTTTGCATTTGGTAGAGAGAATCCGGAAAATCCATGCCTTAAAGCTTTCAGGTTTTTTCAGGTTACGGATACCGGAAAACGCATCTAATACGGTTTCACTGATGACGTCCTCGGCATCTTGTTCCTTCCCTAATGTATAATAAGCAAAACGGTACATATCCTTGTAGTATAATTCATACAATTTGCAAAAGGCTGCGGTATCGCCATTTCTGGCAAGCAGTACATAGGCTTTTATTTCTTCTTCGTTCAATATACTTTCACCTCCTGTAGATTTTTGAGTTTAGGAAATTGCGAAACTTTGTTTTCGGGTCAAAAGAAAAGCATATATTTTCTTTTGGAAGAACGTTCTGTCTTAATAGTGTGCAAAATCAGACAAAGTGTTGCATCCGATCCAATTTATTTTGAATCATTTTGCCGCTGATGGAATCTTTCACTGGAATTTTATCATAGAGTGTCATAAAACGTTCCTTGTCATTATGTTCCAGATAATAGTTACCAAGTAAATCATAGGTGCCAGAAATATCTGTACCGATGGTAATGCAGTATTCCAAAATGAAAACGGCTTTTTCGGGATATTCTTCATAGAGACATTCTGCGAAGAACTGCAGAGTACGGATATATCGGGAATAATTCTGGTCATAAATAGTGAGGAGTTCCAGATTTGCAGGACCATACATTTCTTTCAGTTCTGTATTTGAGATGCCGATTAAGTTTAACATACGTTCGGAAGAAAGATTTTTAATTTCTTTCTCATATTCTGCAATCTTTAATTGCTTTTTTTCATCTTTTAGGGTAATATCAAAGGGGAGCTTGTCAAACGGAACTTTGATATAAGAAAGATTGGAAAGGTCCTTACGCCTTGTTGCGTTGGCAGCATCTTCACGGTCAAGATAAGAGTTGACGGTTCGTTTATTGGGATCTGACTTACGCAGGTTGTGATGCAGAACCCAAAAGAGTATTAAGATAGAGGGCATTAACATTATTTTAATCATAGTATTCTCCTTTCAGAAAAGAGGTGTGGATATGTTTAATTTTAGTAATAAGAAGACACAGCGTATTATATCTTCTGTAATTGCAATTGTGCTTGTGGTAGTAATGATACTTAGCTGTATTATTACAACAGTCGGTGCGTTTTAATCTTGCAGGTGCCTGATTTTTGCGGGTAGCGAGCCGAGCGTGTGCTTGTATGTATATTTGGCGACAGGCTGGTAGATAAAATGCTTAAAAGGAAGCGTATGTGAATCATCAGTATCCATATATGCTTCTTTTTATATATGGAAACAGTATAAAATATACAGGATGGATAGGAAAATGTCAATTTTCAAAAAGTGGAGTAAATGTAGTAAAAAAGCCGGCGGAAAACACATTGTCAATTTGCTAAATAAAACTAGGAAAAAAGTGATTTCTTAGTAAATTATGACAGTATTCCGCTAAAGGCTTGAAAAGATGAGTGATTGTGATAAAATAAAACAGGTATAGCCATACAATATGATGAAAATTATAAGGATAGATTATTATGAAGAAGACGAATATTTTAAAAACACTTGGAATATTTTTATTGGCGGGAGCCGCAGCCGTATCTCTTTGTTACGGTGTAGCCGCAAAATCAGAAAATGAAACAATTTATGCCGGGGTATATCTGGATGGAGTATATGTCGGAGGTCTTACCAAAAAAGAGGCGATGGAAGAGTACGATAAGTATATAGATGGAATTGAAGATTTAAACATCACCTTTACAACTGCAGTAGGTGATTACTCCACCAAATTGAAAGAGATCGGCATTTCTGTTTCGATAGAGGATGCGGTAGAAAAAGCATTTAATTATGGACGACAGGGGAACATTTTATTCCGTTATAAGGAAATTAAGGATCTGGAAGAGGAAAATGCAGTATTGGTTCCGGAAAAGGAGTTTGACCAGAAGAAACTGGAGGATAAGTTAAAAAATGAAACCAGTGATATCGTAACAGAACCAAAGAATGCATCTATTACAAGACAGGATGGAGAGTTTATTATTCATGACGGTGAAGTCGGACAGGAGATAGATGTTAAGAAAACCATAAAGGCAGTGGAAGATTTATTTGCAAAAGAGTGGGAACAAAAGGATGTGAAACTTGCGGCAGTAGTGAATGAAAAAAGACCGCAGTATACGGCAGAGGATCTTGATGTGGGATATAGCCTGATGGGACAGGCGGTAACCGATTACAATTCCGGGAATACCAGCCGTTCACAAAATCTGTCGAATGGTGCCAGTAAAATAAGCGGCACGGTGCTAATGCCAAATGAACAGTTTTCAATGTACGATACGGTTGCTCCATTTACGGAAGAGAACGGATATGCCAATGCAGGTCAGTATGTGAATAATGAATTGGTAGACGGTTTAGGAGGGGGAATCTGTCAGGTGTCGACAACACTTTATAATGCAGTATTAAAGTCAGAGCTTCAGGTGGATGAACGTCATCCACATACACTTACCGTTAGTTACGTGGATAAATCCAAAGATGCCGCAATTGCAGAAGGGCTGTTTGATTTTAAATTTACGAATAGTACGGAATATCCTGTTTACATAGAAGGTTATGCAGGTGGAGGTTCCATTTCCTTTGCTGTTTATGGACATGATACAAGACCAGATAACCGGACTATTGAATTTGAGAGCAAGATTATCGAAACGTATGAACCGGGAGAGCCGGAAGAGATAGAAGATGATACATTAGAGGAAGGTTCTACTGTAACGGAGCAGGAAGCACATACGGGATATTATGCTGAACTCTGGAAACATATTTATATTGACGGCGTGCTGACAGACTCTGTCAGAGTGAACCAGAGCCAGTATCAGACAACACGGGCGAAGATTCGTGTAGGAACAAAGAAGAAAGAGAAAACAACTGAAAAGAGGAAAGAGAAAGATAAGAAAACGACGGAAAAAGCAACAACGACAGAAGCACCGACAGAGGCGACGACGGAATCTACTTCTAGTGGGGATGAGGGAGAATAGGAATGAAAACTGGTAAATTGCCAGAGCATACATTTAAACGTTCTGTAATGAATCCGATACAATACCGCTCAAAGGATATTACATTCCGGGCGGGAGTTGGCCATGATGGGGCAGTGATTGGCGATATGGTAACTTCTATGGCCACCACTGCCTTTTATTATATGGGGAATGAAATATATGCTCTTAATAATGCAGTCAATAATGTAATTGCAGCAGGTGGAGTACCTTATGGGGTATCGGTGGCACTCCTTTTGCCGGAACACAGTGAGGAGGCAGTTTTGCGAAGGATTACAGACAGTCTTTGCAAAAAAGCGTTGGAGTATAAAATTGAAATTCTGGCGGGGCATACTGAATTGGTTCCGACGGTGGTGGAACCCACTGTAACGATTACAGCGTATGGCAGAAAGCTATGGAAGAATAAGCACAGACAGGTAATGCCGGGAATGGATATTGTTATGACCAAGTGGTCCGGGCTTTATGGTGGTGCGATTTTAGCCAGACTTAAGAAAGATGAATTGAAAACACGGTATTCCGGCAGTTATATAAAAGCGGCAGAGGAATATATAACGGATACGTCTTTAATGCCTGAGCTGGAAGTGCTGAGGGAAAAAGTCGCGGAGAATCCTGACTGCATTTTTGCTGCCCATGATGTGTCAAACGGAGGGGTGTTCGGTGCATTATGGCAGATATTGTCGGCCTGTAGCTGTGGAGGAGAATGTTTTATTGAAAAAATACCGATGAAACAGGAAATTATCGAAATATGTGAATATTTTGATTTGAATCCCTATATGATGAATGGACAGGGAAGCCTTTTGCTGATAATGAAGAATGGAAATGATATGGCAGAGGCTATGAGACAGGCAGGAATAGAAGCAAATGTGATCGGGAATACAACCGGCGATAGTGACCGTAAAATTATAGTGGGAGAGGAAGAACGTTTCTTAGTACCTCCGAAAGGAGATGCATTAAATGCAGTTTTTTATGGGCAGCCGATCCCTGTATGAATTTGGTTCTCGGAAGCAGTGGGTGATACCCATTTAGCAATGATTGAAGTATAGATGAAAACATCATTCATGGTGGTGCAGATTAGGTGTCCTGCTGTTTTGGGCAGAGGCACTGGTTTAGGAGGTTAAGATTAATATGAAAACAAAGATACTAAGATTAATACAGAATAATTCCCAAATGAGTACAAAGGATATTGCTGCCGTATTGGGATTGGATGAGGCGGTTGTTATCAATACGATTCATGAGATGGAACAGGAGCAGATCATCTGCGGATATAACACTGTCATTAATTGGGATAAAACGGATAATGAACGTGTAACCGCACTGATTGAAGTAAAGGTAACTCCCCAAAGGGGGGAAGGGTTTGATCGTGTAGCGGAGCGGATTTATAATTACGCGGAGGTTACCTCTCTTTATTTAATGTCCGGAGGCTTTGATATGGCAGTATTTATCGAAGGTAAAACAATGAAAGAGGTAGCACAGTTTGTGGCAAGGAAGCTTGCTCCTATGGAAGGAGTACTCAGCACCTCTACTCATTTTGTATTGAAGAAATATAAAGAATCCGGTACGAAATTGGAGCAGTCCAGAAAAGATGAAAGATTGGTGGTGACAGCATGAGAAATCCATTATCTGATAAAGTAATTAGAATGAAACCTTCCGGTATCCGGAAATTTTTTGATATTGTAAGTGAGATGCCGGAGGCAATTTCTCTTGGTGTCGGGGAACCGGATTTTGATACACCATGGTGTGTACGGGAGGAAGGAATATATTCGCTTGAGAAAGGGCGTACCTTTTACACGTCCAATGCCGGTTTATTGGAACTGCGAGAGGAAATTTGCAAATATACGGACAGACGTTATAAGGTTGCTTATGATCCGAAGAAGGAAGTACTTGTGACAGTGGGCGGAAGTGAAGGGATTGATGCAGCACTCCGTTCCATGTTAAATCCGGGAGACGAGGTAATTATACCGGAGCCGTGTTTTGTATCCTATGTACCATGTGTGGAGCTGGCGGGGGGAGTACCGGTAACGATCTGCCTGAAAAATGAGAATCAGTTCCGTCTGCAAAAGGAAGAACTGGAGGCTGCTATTACGGATAAAACAAAGCTGCTTATACTTTCTTATCCCAATAATCCTACCGGAGCTATTATGGAACGGGAGGATTTAGAGGCATTGGCAGAAGTGATTATCAAGCATGATCTTTATGTTATTTCTGATGAAATTTATGCGGAGCTTACCTACAACAGTGGACATGTCAGTATTGCATCTCTGCCGGGTATGCGGGAGAGGACAATTGTGATCAATGGATTTTCCAAAGCCTTTGCTATGACAGGATGGAGGCTGGGTTATGCGTTAGGACCTGCCATGATTATGGAACAGATGACGAAAGTTCATCAGTTTGCAATCATGTGTGCACCTACTACAAGCCAGTATGCTGCAATTGCGGCATTGCGTGACTGTGAGAGGGATGTTGTACATATGCGGGAGTCCTACGATCAGAGAAGAAGATTTTTGTTACATGAGTTTAATGAAATGGGAATTCCGTGTTTTGAACCATACGGAGCATTTTATATGTTTCCGTGTATTAAGGAATTTGGAATGACTTCAGAGGAATTTGCAACAAGGCTGTTAAATGCTAAAAAAATAGCAGTTGTTCCGGGAACTGCATTTGGAGAGTGTGGAGAGGGATTTCTACGTATCTCTTACGCATATTCTTTGGAGGAATTAAAGGCTGCTCTTGGCAGAATCAAAGAATTTATAGAGGAATTGCGTAAATCAGAATTTAGAGAGGAAAAATATGATTAATATTGTACTTCATGAGCCGGAAATGCCGGCAAATACAGGAAATATTGGAAGAACCTGTGTAGCTGCGGGGGCAAAACTTCATTTAATTGAGCCATTGGGTTTTAGGATCAATGATAAGATGATCAAGCGTGCAGGGATGGACTATTGGGATAAGCTTGATGTGGCGACCTATGTTTGTTATGAGGATTTTCTGGAGAGGAATCCCGGAGTGAAGATCTATATGGCAACCACAAAATCCAGACAGACTTATACGGATGTCCGGTATGAAGAGGATTGTTATATTATGTTTGGTAAAGAGAGTGCGGGAATACCGGAGGAAATTTTATTAGATAATAAGGAAAACTGTATAAGAATACCGATGTTGGCGGATATCCGTTCCCTTAATCTTGCAAATTCAGTGGCAATTGTATTATATGAGGCGTTAAGGCAGAATGGATTTAGGGATTTTCAGATACAGGGACAGCTTCATCATTACGAATGGTAAATTTGTTAAGATGACAGAGGATTACAGAATGCATGAATAGGAAATAAAAGGAAAAACAGTCAAGATTACTGTGATAGCAACAAATGGGAACCGGAAAGAGAGTCTGTAAGGGTTTCATATTTTTTGAATATAGAGGACATGAGTTATGAATAAGAGAACACTACGGATATTGGAATATTATAAGATAATAGAGCAGTTGACTGGATTTGCTGCTTCTCCGGCCGGGAAAAGGATGTGTGGAAAATTAAAACCTTCTGTTGACATAATAGAAATCAGAAAGAATCAGGAGGAGACAAAGGATGCACTTTCCAGGATTTATCGACATGGAGGAATTTCTTTTTCCGGAGTCTATCCTATCGGAGAAGCTATGAAACGTGTAGCGGTAGGTGCTGTATTGTCTATTAATGAACTGTTGGATGTGGCAAAATTATTGAGGACTGCTGCAAATGTCCGCAAGTACGGGGAACAGATAGAGGGAGAAGAGGAAAATGATTCTTTGACCGGATATTTTGAGGGTTTGATGCCGTTAGAACATTTAGCCAGAGAGATTGACCGTTGTATTTTGTCAGAGGAGGAGATTGCTGATGATGCATCTGCTGGGCTTAAGGATATCCGGCGGAATATGAAAATCATAAATAGCAAGGTACATGAAGTGTTAAACGGAATGGTCAGTAAGCAGACAAATCAAAGCATGCTTCAGGATTTTCTTGTAACGATGAGGAATGGACGGTATTGTATTCCGGTCAAGGCGGAATATAAAGGGCAGTTTCCAGGTATGGTACATGATCAGTCGGCTACCGGTTCCACCTTTTTTATTGAACCTATGCAGGTTGTGAATCTGAATAATGAGCTAAAGGAACTGGCAGTAAAAGAAGCCGTAGAGATTGAAAGGATTCTGGCAGGCTTAAGTGAACAGGTTGCATGTTCGAAAGAAGATATTGAGAAAGATGCGAAGATATTGACGAGGCTTGATTTTATTTTTGCCAAGGCAGCATTTGCAAAATCCTATGATGGAACAGAGCCGGAATTTAATGATAAGGGAGTTGTGGAGATTAAGCAGGGACGGCATCCACTATTAGATAAGCAAAAAGTTGTACCGGTGGATATTCGTCTGGGCAGAGATTTTACAATGCTGATCATCACGGGACCGAATACCGGAGGCAAGACAGTTTCCTTGAAAACATTGGGATTGTTTACCTTGATGGGACAGTCTGGTCTTCATATTCCAGCATTTCAGGGTTCGCAGCTTTCTGTATTCAGGGATGTCTTTGCAGATATTGGTGATGAGCAGAGTATCGAGCAGAGTTTGAGTACTTTTTCATCTCATATGACTAATATTGTATATATTATGAAGCATGCGGCAAAAGATACGTTAGTGTTGTTTGATGAGCTGGGAGGTGGAACGGATCCGGAAGAGGGGTCTGCTCTGGCAATTGCAATATTAAATGATTTGCATAACCGGGATATCCGCTGTATGTCAACGACACATTATAGTGAATTAAAAACCTTTGCGATGACAACAGAGGGAATCGAAAATGCATGCTGTGAGTTTGATGTAGAGACTCTTAGCCCGACCTATCGTTTGCTGATTGGAATACCGGGTAAATCCAATGCCTTTGCCATTGCAAAAAAATTAGGTTTGTCTGAACAGGTCATTAATAATGCAAAGATGCAGATTGGCAATGATACGCTGGATATGGAAACGATTCTGGCAGATCTGGAAAAATCAAAGCGGACGATTGAAAAGGAGCAGGCAGAGATTGCTGCCAATAAGGAAGAAATAAAAAAGTTAAAAGAACGTCTTACTTCTAAAAATGAGCATATTGAACAGCGGAAACAGGATATTTTACGAAATGCCAGAGAGGAAGCAAGAGGGATATTAGAGGAAGCAAAGGCTTTTGCAGACGCATCTATCCGTAAATATAATAACTGGGAAAAGAAACCACAGACGGCTAGTAATAAAGAAATGGAAAAGGAACGTGGTGAAATCCGTGCAAAGTTGAATAAAGTAAATGGCAAACTAGAATACAGGATGCCAGACCGTAAATCAAAACATAAACCCGACGATTTCCGATTGGGGGATACCGTACATGTAATCAGCTTGAATCTGGATGGTGTTGTGCGTTCCCTACCCAATCAAAAAGATGAAATCACAGTGCAGATGGGAATCTTACAAAGTACAGTCAAAATAAGTGATGTGGAGATTGTAGAGGAGAAGAAACAATCCAGTAAGCAAAAGACGGCACAATACCGGGCATCCGTTAATAAGTCAATATCCATTAAGCCGGAGATTAATCTGCTGGGGAAAACGGTGGATGAGGCAGTTGCAGAACTGGATAAATATTTAGATGATGCCTGCCTGTCACATTTAAATCAGGTGAGGATTATACATGGAAAGGGGACTGGAGCATTAAGAAAAGGGATACATGAATATTTAAAGAGGCAGAGCTACATTAAATCTTTTCGAAGTGGTGAATATGGCGAGGGTGAGGCCGGAGTTACAATTGTTGAATTATAGTATACATGGTAACTATTCAGCCTTCGGCTTCATAGTTACTATACATGTACATTTGTTGACTGACTGCATTGCAGCTTGTTACAGATAGAGAAGGAGATAAAATGAATAAGAAAAAAATTCTGATCGTGGATGATGATGAAAATATTGCGGAATTGATATCCCTGTATCTGACTAAAGAGTGTTTTGATACGGAAATTTCCTCAAATGGGGAAGACGCAGTTTTAAAATTTAAAGATTATCAGCCGGATCTGATTTTACTGGACATTATGCTGCCGGGAATGGATGGTTATGATGTATGCCGGGAAATCCGGAAAGATAGTAATGTACCAATTATTATGCTTTCTGCAAAAGGGGAAGTATTTGATAAAGTATTAGGTTTAAAAATCGGTGCGGATGATTATATGGTAAAACCATTTGATTCCAATGAATTAGTGGCCAGGGTACAAGCAATTTTGCGGAGAATCGGAAATAATGAGGAAGAAAAATATACCGCAGGACCGGAGGAAGAAACAGAATGCGTAAAATATGATGGCCTTACGGTAAACCTTACCAGCTATTCTGTTATTTATAACGGTAAATTGCTGGAAATGCCGCCAAAAGAACTGGAACTTCTTTATTTCCTTGCCAGTAAGCCGAATCAGGTATTTACACGGGAACAGCTTTTAGATCAAATATGGGGATATGATTATGTAGGGGATACCAGAACGGTAGATGTTCATGTAAAGCGTATCAGGGAAAAGGTAAAAGATGGAGGAAACTGGTCTATTGCAACAGTATGGGGAATCGGATATAAGTTTGAAGTGAAATAATTGGGGGGAGATATTTGAAACATACATTTTTTGATAAAGTTATTGTCGGAATACTGGTATTGTTGGTATTGGTATTTATAGGGATTGCGAGCTATACCTCCTATGCGACTCAGAGAGTTCTGCTGGATACGAAACAAAAGAATCTGAAGAATGAATCCGCACTTTTGGTAGAACAGACAATTTATTCTTATATTCATGGAACAACTTCTTTAGAGGGATTACAGGAACGGCTTAATGAATTTGAAAATACATTACAGACAAATGTCTGGTACTGTGCTAAAAACGGTAATCTGATTAAAGTGTCCCAACCGGATCGTTTTGGAAAATTGCCATATAATTTAGTTGATATGGATTCTAAAATTGATTTGGAGAAGGGATTTACCAAAGTGGGGAATTTTTATGGTATCTTTGACGGAATCGTGATCAGTGTCGGAATTCCGATATTTAAACAGGGAAAACTGATGGGATTTATGGTTTTACATACGACAGCAGACGAAATAAATGAAGTGCAGGATGATATCCTGAGTATTACTTATATACCATTTTTGATTATGATATTGGTAGTGATGATTGTGCTGATTTATTTTTTTAGCACAGTTTTACGACCAATTGCAAAAATCAATCAGACAGCAAGAGAATATGCAAAAGGTAATTTTGAGTTAAAAACAGGAGTGAAGCGGAATGATGAGATTGGGGAGCTTTCAGATTCTCTGGAATATATGGGAGGGGAACTTAGTAAACTGGATGAATACCGAAAGAATTTTATTGCGAATATTTCCCATGATTTCCGTTCACCTCTGACTTCTATTAAGGGATATCTGGAAGCTATGCTAGATGGTACGATACCGGTAGATAAATATGACCGGTATTTGAAGATCGTGTTGGATGAGTCAAAACGTCTGACAAAGCTTACATCTAGTTTAATTGAGTTAAATAGCTTTGATACTTACGGTCCTGTTTTAAAACGTCGGAAGTTTGATATTTTAGATGTAATTCAATCAACCCAGAATACGGTTGAGGGATCCTGTGGCGAAAAAAAGATCGATTTGTGTCTGAAATGTAACACAAAGAATACAATTGTTTATGCGGATAAGATAAAGATTGAGCAGGTAGTGTATAATTTGATTGACAATGCAATCAAGTTCAGTCCGAAAGGGGGCAAAATTACCGTTACGGTATATGATAAAAATGGTAAGATTTTTATATCCGTAAAGGACGAAGGTCCCGGAATTGAAAAGAAAAATCAGAATAAAGTATGGGAGCGCTTTTATAAGGAAGATTCTTCCAGAGGTAAGGATAAGAGGGGAACCGGACTTGGACTTTCTATTACGAAAGAGATAATAAGAGCACATGGTGAGAATATAAATCTAATCAGTACAGAGGGTGCCGGAAGTGAGTTTGTATTTTCGCTGCCCAGAGAGGATAATGCTGAGAAGGACCATGTAAAGCAGTAACCATATATAAAAATAAGAAAAGGAGTAGACGGTAAGACCCGTTGGTGAAAGTATGAGATTTATCAAAGAATTGCGTGAAGGAGATATGATTTCTTCTATCTATTTGTGTAAAGACAAGAAAACATTACAGACAAAGGCTGGGAAGAATTACTATTCCATGCAGCTGCATGATAAGACCGGCTCTGTTGATGGTAAAGTGTGGGATTTATCTAATGGGATTGAGCATTTTGACTCGATGGACTATATTCAGGTGGATGCACAGGTAACGAGTTTTCAGGGAGCGTTGCAGCTTAATATCCGGCGTATCAGAAAAGCAGTAGAAGGAGAATATGATCCAACTGATTACATGCCGTGTTCGAAACGCAATATGGATGAAATGTATGATGAACTAGTAAGTATGATCCATACGGTGAAAGAGCCGCATTTGCTGAAATTGTTACAGATGGTTTTTACAGAGAATACAGATTTTGTAAAAGCATTTAAGATTCACTCTGCGGCAAAAACGATGCATCATAATTTTGCAGGTGGTTTGTTGGAACATAGCTTATCCGTGGCAAAGCTTTGTGAATTTTATGCACAGAGGTATCCAATTATAAATCGTGATTTATTGGTTACAGCGGCTCTTTGTCATGATGTTGGGAAGATGACAGAGATTTCCTCTTTTCCAGAAAATGATTATACGGACGAGGGGCAGTTGATCGGGCATATTGTGATGGGAACGATTATGTTAGATGAAAAAATAAAACAGATTGATGGATTTCCAGTAAAACTTGCAAATGAGTTAAAACACTGTATTTTATCCCATCATGGTGAATTAGAGTATGGTTCCCCAAAGAAACCGGCATTGATTGAAGCTGTGGCACTGGCATTTGCGGATAATACAGATGCAAAGCTGGAGGCTTTTATTGAATTACTGGATGGTAATCATGAGGAAGGAGAAGAATGGCTAGGTTATAGTCGTATGTTTGAAAGTAATGTACGGAGTACCTCCAGATAGCACATACATAAAAAACTGCCACACAGGAAAATATTCCGGTCACTTTGTCGGATTATTTTTCTGTGTGGATTTTTAAAGTTTTTTAATTTGATCTGAATAAAAATCTACTTGATTTCTTCCACATTACTGAAAGACCATGCATGAATGTTGATTTCAATTACCGGAGTACCACAGTATTCGCAGAATTTGGCACCAAGAGATGCGAGTGGGGCACCACAGTTCGGGCAATTCACACCCAGTGCGTTGTCCAATTCATTTTCTACAAGATTCCGATCCTGAATATAGATTAGATCTGTATTATATTTGGTTTGGTATTTGTATTCTTTAGAGCCTTCTTTTACAGAAGAAGAGGAGTCCGTAATGTAGTGATAACATTCTAAAGCAGACTGGAATGTAATAATGCATCTTCCAGCAGTTTTTCTGTATTGGTTGATTTCTGTCCGGTGTATTTTAATCTGGTCAAAATGTTCATGTAAATCTTTGACAGAAAGCATCTGAATATGATTCTCTAACTGTTGTTTGAGTTCCATATTGCCATCCGTTAATATACCGGTGCTGTTTTCTGTAATTGCACGTAAATACTGGGTTAATACATTCTCAGCACGCTCTTTCATTTCATCATACTGAAATTCCGGGAAGTCTGTTACAATTTTGGGCAAAAGCAGGCTGGTCATGGCAGATACAGACTTTGGCGTTGTTGCATATTCTTGTTTCATTTTTTCAGCACCTTCTAATATATTTTCAGTGCCGAAAACAGTACGGGAAAATTCCTGTGTTTTATGTTTAATATAATGAACACCGCAGTAAATGGCAATAATGACTGCCAGAACCAGTATTAAAATAATTATGATAGGGATATAGCTCATAGTACCTCCATTTAGTTGTTAAAAACGCCGAGATAGTATAAAATCACTATAATGGCGATAATCGCAACTGCAGTAATGATAATTTTTGGAATTGAGAGTGGTGTCTTACCGGCAACCTTACCTGTTTGTCCATTTACCATAAATTGATATACTTTGTCGTTATATTTGAAATTGGAAACCCAGATTGGCAGTAACAAATATTTGTATGTAATATTACTGAAATCGGTATTCAGGTTTAAGTTCCTCACTCTGTCGGCGTGATGTTCCATTTCGATTTCATGGGAAATATTACCTCTTAATGTTTCCTTGATCGAGGACATAGCTTTTTTCCATGCATCTTTCAATCCCAGAGAATAACGTTCCGCAACAAAACCGGCAATATATTCCGGTTTGTAGCCTTTGTTATCTTCCGTATTAAAGGGTTCCAACTTGTGCAGGATGGACATATCATGATTCTTGGATGCCAGTACCAGTTCGTCATTAATAAACTCGCTATGGGTGCCGGAGGTACGGTGCCATGTTGTTTCTATCCGGGTGTTACCGTCTTTGTCTTTTCTGGTATGGTCAATACCATATTCCCCGTTGTAAGAGGAATAGGTATCGGCATCAAAAGTCCAATAGGGTAGATAAATCCCTTTGAAACGCTTTGGCTTGGCACTGTCTTTAGCAAGTTTTGGGCAGAACCATCTTTTGTGAATCCATTTGTGGAATAACTCAGATGCTTCTTTATCACTAATTTGAAAAGGTACGACTCCTCCGGGTGCAATGGTATTTTCCTCATTGGCATCCATAACCTGATTGGAACCACAAAACGGGCATACTGCAGAAGTCTGTAATGCATCATAAATGGATTCTGCACCACAGGCTTTACAAAGAACTGTTTTGGTTTCCATGCCCCAGTCGCGGTTAGCAGTATGTTCAGCTGAATAGAAATCCAGTTCTTCTGCTTTTTTTGGTGCGTCTTGTTGAACCTTGATTGTCTCTTCATAATCACAGTATGGGCATTTCAGATTGCCGGTGGAAGGATTAAAATCCATAACTCCACCGCACTGAGGACATTTTTTGTCGGTTTCTTCTTTTGTGTCCACAATATTGATATCGTTAAAATCATCCATAAATATTCTCCCTCGTCTTTAGTCTACTGAATGTCATTTTCATCAAATACATCGCCACATTCCGGGCAGAACTTTGGTGGATGGTGAGGGTCTTCCGGCTGCCAGCCACATTTGTCACAACGGTATAGAGGTGCGTCTGCCGGTTTTTTAGAGCCGCATTCCTGGCAGAATTTACCCAGATTTACTGCACCACAGGAGCAGGTCCATCCGGTTTGTGGAGCCGGTTTCGGTGTACCGCATTCTTTGCAGAATTTACCCAGATTTACAGTGCCGCAGGCACAGGTCCAGGAATCAGCCGCAGGTGCCGGATCAGCAGGAGCGGCAGGTTCAGGTGGAACCGGGCTTGGAGTCACAGGAGTTGGATTGATTGGTGGTGTGTTTTGCTGCTGTCCCATAGCGAATAGTGCATTGGCATCCATACCGCCTGCCTGATTGGCCATATTCATACCAGCAAATGCCATCATAGGACCGGTAGAAGTATTGGAAGCTGCGGATTTCATAGCTTCTGCTTGTGCTCCGACTAATGTGGCAGCCGCCATGTTTGGATTGCGGAGAACTGCAGTCTTTTGCAGATCCTTGATCATCTGCTCATCTTCTTCAGAAGCCTTTATTGTATTAACACCAAAAGAAACAATTTTAATACCGCGTAATTGTCCCCATTTTTCGGATAATTCTTTGTTTAGTGCCTCTGCGACCTCTGTAGTATGTGCGGGTACTGCACTGTAACGAATTCCCATTGCCGAGATTTGTGCGAAAGCCGGCTGCAGGGCAGTCATCAGTTCTGATTTTAACTGACTGTCAATCTTATCTCTTGTATATTCATCTGTCACATTTCCACAGACATTTGTATAGAAAAGAATAGGATCAAAAATCTGATAAGAGTATTCACCGTTACAACGAACGGAAATATCCACATCTAAACCAATATTGGTATCCACCACGCGGAATGGAACCGGATTAGCAGTACCATATCGGTTGCCCATGATTTCTTTTGTATTGAAAAAATATACCCGTTGGTCTTTGCCGGTATCCCCGCCAAAGGTAAAACGTCTTCCGATTGATGCAAAGGTTTTTCCGATGTTCTCACCTAAGTCACCGGAAAGTAAACTTGGTTCGGAAGAGGTATCATACAGAAATTCACCTGCTTCCGCACAAAATTCGGCGACTTTACCCTGGTCAACAATAATCATACATTGACCTTCATTTACGGCAACAACAGAACCATTGGTAATAATGTTATCATTACCGTCATTTTTTGTACCAAATCTACTGTTAGTACGCTTGTGTCCTTTTGTTACCAATACATCGGTTTCTAATGCATCGCAGTAAAAATATTCTTTCCACTGGTCAGCAGCTACCCCTCTGATGGCACCTGAAATTGCTTTGATTAATCCCATAATATTCTCCTTTTTATAGCGTTATCGTGTTAAAAGTTAAGATGCATTTTGTATACTTTTTAAAATGCAAAATAGCAAAGGCTTGTACTGTCGTCTTTCTATGTATATAATGACATTACACAATTATTGCATAATACAATTATAACTTTTTTGTCAAAAAAAGTCTATCACTAATAGAGAATTGTTAGAAAATGCAACTACTGGTAGCATGGTGTGCAACTGTAAGTAGAGTGGAAGTGACTTTGATTGACAGTTATATTGTGGGATGTTATAATAACAACATCATTAATAAAAGGGAGTTGTTATGAAGATGCGAAAATTATTTGCAATGTTTTTTATGATGATCTGTCTTGTAGCAACGGGGAGTTTTTTGTCTCCGGTTAAAGCATATGCAAAGAAGATTACAAGTATGAGGCAAGCGGAGAAAAAAGCATTAAAAGAGGTTAAAAAGGCAAATATAACAGAAGTGGATAAGGATTATGAAAAGGGTATACTTGTTTATGAAATTCATTTGGTAAAGGGGTCAAGAGAATATGAGATAACCTATCGTGCTTCTGACGGAAAAATGGTTTCCTACGGATGGGATGAGAATAGTATAAACCAATACAGTAAGAAGAAAATAGTAAGCAGGGGTAAGTGTAAAAAGCTGGCTCAGAAAAAAGTAAAAAACGGTAAAATTACAAGCCTTGTCAGAAAATATGATGACGGAATCAGAGTTTATAAAGTAAAGATGAAAAAAGGGAACAAAAAATATGAACTTGAATTTCATGCAGAAACCGGTAAGCTGTTAGAGTATAAATGGGAACTGGTTATTAAGAAAGAAGAGAAAAAGAACAATTATATAGGTGTAGATAAAGCAAAACGTATTGCACTTGAAAAAGTGCCGGGAGCTACAGTGGTAAAAGTAGAGTTTGATAAGGACGACGGAGTACCTGTATATGAAGTAGAACTGATTAAAGATGAATTCGAGTATGAGATAAAGATTCATGCAAAGACGGGAAAAATTTTAGAGATTGAACGGGAATATCATGATTACGACTAAGTAATATTTGAAGCCGCTAAATGGGCAGGTTAGCTTGTTTGGCGGCTTTGCATATTAGTATGTAGCGGGAAGAAGATTTAATTGCAAGAGGAAGAGGTCATGTTATTACTGATGGTTTACGAAAAATATGGCAGGCGGAAATTGACAAGTAGGGTGATATGGATTATGGCAATCAACTGAGGGAATGGGGAATGGAGGCATTACAGTTATGTGGCGAAAAAAGACCGCATTATATTCTTAATAAGTATGTAGAATTTATAAATTTTAGTAGGAATTGTGATATGTTATTGCAGGAATTGTCAGATGTGAGAAAACATTATACATTGTTAAGTAATGAGGAAGGACCATATCATGTAGAAAATGAATTGTGTCAAATAAGCCTTATCGAGCAGGAAATAATGGATATAATTAAATCTGTTAAAATTATTTAATTGTAAAGCATTAATATATTTTTAGAAATGCCGGGTAAAGGAGCTATTTCCGGATAGAAAAAATTTTAATTTAAAAAAGGGTTTGTGCTCTTTAATACAGTCTAACTGAATAAGAACGAGACAGTACACCAGGTAAATGATTTGGTGGACAGTAATATTATGAAATGTTATAATAACAACGACTTAGTGGTAGACTTAACGAACATTCACAGGATGTTCAGCAAACTTCGCATCAGTTGTCAAATAGCCATGCAAGCACGGCTGCTTGGCTCGTTGCTTGCGGAAATAAAGTCCGGCTAAGAAATGTCAATGGGTAAAATGAATATTTAGGCTGCAGGGTAAGCAATTATGCCTGCCTGGCGGCTTTGTATATTGTGTGGGAATGACAAACTGGAGCACAGAAATGATCAGAAAAGGAGAACAGAGGGATATTTCCCCAATTATGGAGATATGGCTGAATACCAATCTTGAGGCACATGATTTTATACGGACTGAATACTGGCAAAACAATTATAAAATGGTGGAATCCATGATGTATGGGGCAGAGTTATATATTTATGAGAGGGAAGGAAACATTTGCGGATTTGCTGGATTCATTGAGGATTATCTGGCAGGAATATTTGTAGGAAATATGTATCAGGGAACCGGTATCGGAAAGGCACTGCTTGATTATGTAAAGAAGCAGAAAACAGAAATCTTTCTCCATGTATATGAGAAAAATAAGGGTGCAGTTCGGTTTTATCTCCGGGAGGATTTTGTTAAGAAAAGGGAACAGGTAGAGAAGGAAAACCAGGAGATAGAATATGAGATGTGGTGGCATCGGTGAGCATGAACTCGCATGTCCATTTGACGAATGTCGCAAGGGTCAAATACCCCACAGCTCTGCTGCGTAGGAAGTTTGATACCCCGTAGTTTGCTGCGGGGTTATTGACTATATAGTAAAAATTAGGAAGTTACAGAAAGAAACAGGATTTATATTGAGAATAGATAAGGAATAATAATATGAATTTAGAGAAAAATCAGGAATATGAAGTGTCAATAGAGGATATGGGAAATGAGGGGGAGGGGATTGGACATATTGCAGGTGTGGCTGTCTTTGTGAAAGATACCGTACCGGGGGATGTAGCAAGAATTAAGATTATTAAAGTAAAGAAAAATTATGCTTTTGGCAGATTAATGGAAGTAATCAGTCCTTCCGGGTATCGTGTGGAGCCCATTTGTCCTCATGCCCGTAAATGCGGGGGATGTACGGTGATGCATGTGAGCTATGAAAAACAGCTTGCATGGAAGCAGGACAAGGTAAAAAACTGTCTGCAAAGGATAGGCGGTATTGCTGATGCGGAAACAAAAATGGAACCGATCATTGGAATGGAGTGTGATAAAAGCTTTCCTGCAATCCGGTATCGAAATAAAGCACAGTTTCCGGTAAGAAAGGATAAAGAAGGAAAGCTGGCAATTGGATTTTATGCGGGCAGAACCCATTTTGTTATTGATACAGATGTTTGTTATCTGCAGGATAAAATGAATGATGAGATTATAAGAAGGCTTCGCAGCTTTATGGAAAAATATGCGGTGGAACCTTATGATGAAGAAACGCATACAGGATTAGTGCGTCATATTTTAACCAGAGTGGGAAGAAAGACCGGTGAGGTCATGGTCTGTCTTATCATCAATGGAGATGTGTTAGCAGGTAAAACAGAAAGTGGAATATATGGGAAAGATGAGAGGAAAGTAAAAGAGCAGCGGGAAAGCGGATTGGATGGAAACGATGACAGAGAAATAAAAGGGGAGCAAAAGAATGGTAAAGGGTTTAAGATAAAGCAAGATAAGTTTGTGCAAAAGGAAAGGTTTCGAAATGTAGAGCAGGAATTTATAAAATGTATGCTGGATATTCCCGGAATTACAAGCATTTCCATCAATATAAACAAAGAAAAGACAAACCGGATTCTCGGAGCACACTGTCGTACAATCTGGGGAGGGGATTTTATTACCGATTATATTGGGAATGTGAAATATCAGATCAGTTCGTTATCCTTTTATCAGGTGAATCCCGAACAGACCGAAAAGCTTTATGCAAAGGCACTGGAATATGCGGACCTGCATGGCGATGAAACGGTATGGGATCTCTATTGTGGAATCGGAACGATTTCATTGTTTCTGGCACAGAAGGCAAAGAAGGTTTGCGGTGTGGAAATTGTACCGGAAGCAATTGAAGATGCAAGAAAGAATGCAAAAATAAATGGTATCGGTAATGTGGAGTTTTTTGTGGGGAAGGCGGAAGATGTCTTACCCGAGCAATACAAGAAAACCAAAGAGCATACAGATGTAATTGTGGTGGATCCTCCAAGAAAAGGCTGCGATGCAGTTGTTATTGATACAATGATTAAAATGGAGCCGGAACGGATTGTCTATGTGAGCTGTGACCCTGCAACACTGGCAAGAGATGTGAAGGTGTTGGCGGCAGCGGGATATGTGGTAGAGAGGGTTTGTGCGGTGGATCAGTTCGGGCATTGCGGGCATACAGAATGTGTGGTGTTGATACAAAGGAAACATATCTAGAAATCCTTTATTTTAAGCAGTTTTTCAAGTGTTAAATATATGATGTTGACTATATTAGAGGTTTGCGGCAATATGCTTAATGAGCAAGGCAACAACTTTTATTTGGAGGAAAAATATTATGAGGAAACTTATCGCTTACTGCGGGCTTGACTGTGAAAAGTGCGATGCAAGAATTGCGACGCTGAACAATGACAGTGATCTGCGTGAAAAAACCGCAAAGTGCTGGAGCAAATTAAATGGGGTCACGATTACCGCAGACATGATTAACTGCGTGGGGTGCCGTATGGACGGTGTGAAAACATCGTTTTGCAGCAGCTTATGCCAAATACGCAAATGTGCGCTTGGCAAAGGCATGGAAACTTGCGGCGAATGCCCACACATGGGGCAGTGCCAGATTGTTGGGGCGGTGCTTTCTAACAATTCCGATGCATTGGAAAACCTAAAAAAACAAACTACATAACCCAAGCCACTCGCAGTATGACTTGATTATAGAAGGGAGTCACTAATGGAGAAATTAACAAAACAGGCCGAACAGATTATGGTTGAGCGTTTTGGAAGAGATACCGTCATTGCTTTAGCCACAGAAGAAAACGGTACACCCTATGTGCGATTTGTCAATGCTTTTTATGAGGATAGATGCTTTTATATAATCACACACGGTCTGTCCAATAAGATGAAGCAAATTGCAAACAATCCAATCGTTGCCATTTCGGGGGAATTGTTTACCGCTCACGGCAAAGGGATAAACATGGGATGGTTTGGTAAAGAAGATAATGCAGTGATTGCACAGAAACTGAGAAAAGTATTTTGCGCATGGATAGATAATGGACACAATGATTTCAACGATGAAAACACTATCATTCTGCGTGTAGAATTAACAGACGGTCTATTGCTTTCACATGGGACAAGGTATGAATTTTGAAACACTGAAAGGGCATATCGAATATAGAAAGAAATTCAGTTCATGTGTGGAAACTATATCATGTTGACTATATCAAAGGGTTGCTGCAATATGGTTGATGAGCAAATGAGGAGTGGTGCAGTCTTTGAAAACAGGGTCGATAGTGGTGTTTTGAGGAGGCTAAGTTATGATCAACATAATACCAGATGAGAATGATATGATTGCCTTGATTGGACAATCTTTATATGACGTGTGGCAAAAGCTATGTGCTGCGATTGACGAGAAATACGATATGGATCGCATATGGAACAACGGTGGCAAGGCCTGGACCTATGAATACAAATACCGCAGAGGTGGAAAAACACTTTGCTCCCTATATGCAAGGGAAAACCGCATGGGCTTTATGGTAATCTTAGGCAAAGATGAACGAGCCAAATTTGAAGCAGCTCGAAATAATTATTCGGAGTTTGTTCAAAAAATCTATGATGAAACAAAAACTTATCATGATGGGAAATGGTTGATGTTTGAGCCTATTGATACGTCTTTGTTTGGAGATTTTGTGCAGATATTAGCCATCAAGCGGAAACCAAATAGGAAATAGCAGATGAACCTTGAATATACAAATAACAATTTGGACGATTTGTGCAAGGTTTAGATTTTATCGTTGTTCAACATACTTGAGGAGATATCATGAAAGGATTTAATCGACAAAACCAATTATTTTCCCTTTGCGGGTTGAACTGTGGGCTTTGTCCCATGTTCTTGAATAAAAATTGTCCTGGTTGCGGTGGCGGTGAAGGGAACCAATCCTGCAAAATTGCAAGGTGCAGCTTGGAGCATGATGGTGATGAATACTGTTTTCAATGCAAAAAGTACCCATGCGATAAATATGAACATATTGATGATTACGATTCCTTTATTACACACCGTCGTCGGAAGGCTGATCTGGATAAGGCCCGGCAGATCGGGATAGAAGCCTATAACACAGAGCAGACGGAAAAGACAGAAATTCTGGACTTTCTTTTGTCCAACTATAATGATGGCCGTAAAAAGACGCTCTTTTGTGTAGCGGTCAACCTCTTGAATCTGCAAGAGGTACTCAAAAAAATAGAGTGTAATCCTGACATGGAAACACTGACAATCAAAGAGAAAAGTATTTTTGTGGAAAGCCTTTTTTAAACTGTAGCATCAAAAAAGGACATTGATTTGAAACTCCATAAGAAAAGGTGAAACTTGAATATATCACAACTAAAAAATAACACGCTCGACAAGCGTTGCTTTATAACTGGCAAGCCCTAAATCGGAAAGGAAGAAAAATGGAACGTCAAAATGAATTTAGAAACTACAATAAAAGAAAGCAGCAGAAATCAAGAGTGAGGAAAAGGATTCGCTACGGTTTCGTGTGTATCGCACTCTGTTTTCTTATAGCAGGTGTCACCTTCGGCGCTGTAAATCTGCTAAAAGGCAGTAAAGACCCTCCCTCCTCCGACAACGGAATCACAAGTAGCAACGAGGGTTATTTCCAAGAGGATCATAAGCAGAACGAAGCAGTTGCTTCTGTACCTGGGACGGTTGCTTCTGTTGGTTCAATTTCTGTGGATGTCGCAGCGAAGAATGTAGTTGTAATGAATGCCGACACCAATACCCTGCTGTATCAGAAAAGCAGTACAGACAAAATTGCGCCAGCCAGTACAGCCAAGATGATTACAGCGTTGACAGTGCTTGATTATTGCTCTCCGGAGGATGAATTAACTGTAGGTACTGAAATTAATCTGATGCATGAGGATTCATCAAGAGCATGGCTTAATAAAGGGGATATATTGACAGTAAGGAACTGATGAAGCTGGTGCTGGAACAGATGGTCGCCCATGGCGGGCATCCGGTCCTTGGGTGGATGATGGACAATATCTTCATCCGCACCGGTCCCGCGGGGAATATAAAGGCGGATAAGGAAAAATCTACGGAGAAGATAGACAGGGCGGTGGCTGCGATCATGGGGCTTGACCGCACGGTGCATTGCGGAAACCAGACATCCGAAAGTGTGTACGATTCCCGCGGTTTGCTGGTGTTCTAATTTGTGCATTCATACAAAATCAAGCGGAACGCTTGCATATCGCAAGCAAAAATGATATACCATATAGCGAAAGGATGTGGTTTAGATGGCAAGGACATCAAATGTATTCGCGCGTGTGGAGCCGGAGATTAAAGAGCAGGCAGAACGGGTGCTTGACCAGCTTGGGATACCGATGTCAAATGCAGTCGGTATGTTTTTAAGGCAGGTCGTGCTTCAGCAGGGAATCCCGTTTGAGATGAAGCTGCCGAAGAAGGCACCCCTTGCATACAGCTCCCTTACAAAAGAGCAGTTTGACGCAGAGATAGGAAAGGGCATGGAGGATATACGGGAAGGCAGGGTATATTCAGCAGATGCAGTGGAAGAAGAAATGCGGCGGGATTACGGGATATGAGCTGGGATATCGTGTACACGGCCGGGGCGAGGCATGATCTGAGGGATATATACGAGTATATTGCATATGAACTGCTTGTACCGGAAACGGCAGCGGGACAGACGCAGCGGATCATGAAGGAAATCCGTGCCCTTGATGAAATGCCGATGCTTATCACTGCAAAGTAGATGGTGAGTTTGTATGGTTTCAGGGATATGAAGAAATATTTTACATGGATGAAAAAATATATGAGTGCTATTTTCATGGAGGAG